>JAHJRX010000078.1 GCA_018830565.1 bacterium
TCCGAAGATGTTCATCAACAGGCCGTCCAGCAGGTGATAAGAATTTTGGGATAAGATTAGAAGGATTATTGGGTCGGATATTAATGGCAAAACCTATAGGCAGACCAAAGAAAGTTCAATAAATAGGCGCTGTCCCCAATTTCCTGTCCCCAATTTCTCCTATGTAAGTTTTTGTTCCTCTTACAATCATTGCTACTATGAGCTCATCTGCCAGAGGTGCTACCTCCGACTCCCTCTTCACCTGTTGCCGTTGTCTCTTTATAAGTACGCCGCCACCGTGACCCCTGCCAGAGGTGCTACCACCCGTGCCACTCAGCTAACTGGTTCTACCTTTTACCAGTTCGGGACTTTCACCCTATAGTTATAGCGACCTTGCAGGTCACGCTGTCTGGGTTCATATTCAAGATAATGCCTTTTGAAACTTCTTGGCTTTCAGTAAACGACTTAGAAACCAATTTTTTTAATTTAAAGTAATTAAAGTTTACCATATAATAAAGATGTCATGCAACTAATTTTCAGCAATTCCAATGATAAAATCAAACAATATTGACAAACGATTAGACTACATCTAAGCGGTTTCATTTTATCGCCAAGACGAATTTTTTTTGCAATTATCCAATAAATACTGTATATAAGCGACAGTGAATATAATATTAAAATCAGAAAATACTGAAAGCTTACTGGAGGCTGAATATGATATCATTGGTAGGCTAATCAGGTAGTTTTATGGTTGCCTTTAACAAAATTAGAGATTATTTAGCTCTCTGTAAAAACGATCAAAGGATATCCATAATCTTATTAATCATGGCTGGGGTTTTATTTACTTACCAAGATTTAAAGCCTGGTGTAAAATTTAATCAAGAAGAGTTCAAGATAAATATAAACAAAGCTTCCCGAGAAGAATTAGAAGAATTACCTGGCATTGGTTTTACTCTTGCTCAAAGAATTATCACTCATAGGAAAGAAAATGGTGACTTTAAGTTATTTCAAGATTTACTGAAAGTTAAAGGCATTGGTCAAAAAAAGTTAGAGAAGATTATTCCTTGGATCTTTTTCTTAGAAAAGAATGGTAAAACCAATTATTAATCTCACTATAGCTTACTTTTTAGGGATCGTCTTAAGTTCACTTATCTATACTTCTATAAAATTATTATTAGTGGCCTTAGTTTTTGTATTTTTATCTTTATTGATAAGTTATCTTAAAAAATGGGGGTTTGTTACCAGTATCTTAATTTATATTAGTTTCTTAATGATAGGGATAGGAGCTTATCAATTATCTACCAAGACAGATGACCAAACGCATCTTCTTAATTATGTGGGTAAAAATTTAGTGATGAGAGGAATAATTACTGATGAACCAATAGAAGAGAATCAAAAAATATTTGCTCTTTTAAAAGGAGAAAGGGTTATCACCAGAGGAAAACTAATTGATGGCGTCAAGGGAAAGATTAGGTTAATCATAGATAAAGAGATTTTAAATTTAAGAATAAGCTATGGTCAAAGAATAGAAGTAATTGGTAAGTTAGATAAAATAGGCAGTAAAAACAACCCCCAATTCCAAAGACACTGGTATTCTCAAGATGTTTATGGAATAGTGAGGATTAAGAAAGATACTCAAATTAAGATAATAGATAAAAAGGGAGGTAATTTATTATTTAAGATTTCTTATGGTATTAAAGAAAAGCTACTTAACTCAATTAATGAAACTTTAAAAGATCCTCAAAAGTCTGTCTTGCAAGGAATTTTAATTGGTGATAAAAAAGCTGTTCCTCTTGAAACGATAGAAAAATTTCAAGATACTGGGATAATGCATATTTTAGCTGTTTCCGGTCTTAATGTAAGTTTAATTTCCCTGCTTTTCTTAATTTTTGCTAAAAAGATATTTTGTCTTTCAGAAAAATACGCTAATATATTTTCCTTATTTCTGATAGGAATATATACTATTATTGCTGGACTTAATCCCTCCGTGTTAAGAGCTTCTCTAATGATAGCAGCCTTATTTTTAGCTCCACTATTTTACCGCCAGAGTGATTCAATTAACAGCTTATTTTTAGCAGTTTTTCTTCTCTTGATCCTTAATCCTACCATGATCTATAATTTAAGTTTTCAATTTTCATTTATCGTTACCTTAGGTATCATCTTAGTAATGCCTATAACGACGAAACTTAGTCAAGGAAAATGGTATAAATGGATAGTTACTTCTTTTTTAATTTCATTAGCTGCTTGGATGGCTATTCTACCCCTTTTAATTTACTATTTTCATAAAACTTCAATAGTAGCTTTAGTCTTAAATATATTAATTGTTCCTTTAGTAGGAGTTATTATGTGGTGTGGGTTTATAACTTTTATCTTATTTAATATTAACATCTACTTAGCTAAGATTGCAGCTATGATAAACTACTGGGCTATTAAAATTTTATTGTTTTCAGTCGAAGTTGCTGATACTATTCCTTATAGTATTATCTATATCTCTAAAATCGATATTTTTTCTATAACTTGCTATTACGGATTTTTAATAGCACTTTTAATTTATATAAAGAGCCTTTTCTCTAAAAGAATTAAGCTTCCAAAAGTAATATAAATTACTCACTACCTCTACTCTTTAAGGTTTTTTATGTCTACCTCTATCATTAAATTAGATCAGCTGTGGAAGTAAAAATGACTATTTAACTTCTTGATTTTAAAGTCTTAAAGGTTTTTTATGTCTACCTCCATCATTAGATTAGCTGTGGTGCAATTAGA
>JAHJRX010000079.1 GCA_018830565.1 bacterium
AAAGGTGCATATTCTTCCATTGGATCACCCTTGGAGGAAGTTTAAAATAAACCCATATAAAAGATCATTTTTATCTAATACAAAATAGGACATTTCTATTTAACGGAAAACAGGACATTTTCATTTTGCTGTTACATTGCTGAAAAATATCTTGACAAGATTTCATCGGTGTAGTATAAAGAGGTAATCTAAAAAAGATTATTTAAAAATAAAGCCGGGGTGGCGGAATAGGTAGACGCAGCGGACTTAAAATCCGCTGGGAATTTTTCCCGTGCCGGTTCAAGTCCGGCCTTCGGCACCAGAACGCCAGGTTGCAGAACACAGAATAAAAAACACAAAAAAATCTGGTGGTGTCTGTGAATAGCTAACTTGTGTAAGACTTGTGTAAGATGGGGATAAATTCATTTTAAATTGCAAATTTACAATGAATAATCTACCTTTTTATATCTTTTTCAGATGTCTCATTATAACTAAGCTATTTTCAGACACCACTAAAAATCTGAGTTTTGTTTTATATCGCGGGGTGGAGCAGTGGTAGCTCGTTGGGCTCATAACCCAAAGGTCGTAGGTTCAAATCCTACCCCCGCAACCAAATTAAAAACCATGGCGGTGTAGCTCAGTTGGTTAGAGCAACGGAATCATAATCCGTGTGTCCGGGGTTCGAGTCCCTGCACCGCTACCAATGCCTCTAAAGACTACCCAAGATCCTCAATGATAATTTAGCTCCACCAAGTATGATTCTACAAAAGGTAAGAAACTTTATTAACCAAAAAAGATTAGTGGAAAGATATGATAAAATAGCTATTGGTGTTTCTGGTGGCTCTGATTCTGTAGCTTTACTTCATATTTTGAGAGAGATTAAAGAAGAATATAATTTGTGTTTAAATATAGTTCACATAAATTATATGTTAAGGGGAGAAGAATCGATAGAAGATGAAGTCTTTGTAAAAAAATTAGCCTTAAGTTATAAATTACCCTTTTATTTAAGAAGAGTAATCTTAAGTCAAGAAAGAGGTGTTTCTCTTCAAGAAGAAGCCCGAGAAAAAAGATATCAGTATTTTATAGAGAAAGCTTACCAGTTAGGAGCTAATAAATTAGCTTTAGGTCATATTTATGATGATCAAACAGAGACTATTTTGATGAGATTAATTTCAGGTACAGGTCCAGAAGGATTTAAAGGAATGCCTGTAAGAAGAAAACTATCTTTTAATTTAGAAATTATTCGACCTTTATTAATCTTAAAGAGACAAGAAGTAAAAGAATATCTAAAAAGGCGCCAATTTTCTTATCGGCTAGATTCTTCTAATTTAAAGACAACATATAAACGAAATAAGATCAGATTAATGGTCTTACCAAAGATCAGAGAAATTAATCCAAATTTTGATGAAAACTTAAGAAAGACAGCTTATTTATGGCAAGAAGACCATAAGTTTTTAGAAGAATTAGCGAAAAGACATCAAGAAGATTTAATAGTCAAAGAAAGCTCAAAAGAAGTAATTCTTAATAATGAAGTTTTGAAAAAACTTTCTTTTTGCTTGAAATCAAGGATTATTAAAAGAATCTTAGAAAGGTTTATTGAAAATATCAAAAAAATAAAATATTATCAGGTGGATAATATTTTAAGGCTGGCAGAAGGAAGTCCTCATGCTGAAATAGTATTGCCTAATAAAGTAAGGGTATATAGAGATTATCAATATCTTACTTTTACCCAAAGGAGTAAAGAAGAGATTATTGATTATGAGTATCTAATAGAAGAAGTTCCCAATAAAGTTTATCTTGATAAAATTAAGGCGAAGATGGAATTTAAGGTAAAAATTACCCCAGATAAAGTAATTGATAATGAAGTAATTGATAATATAGGGTTTGATAAGAAGGTGTTTGATAAAAATAAATTGGAAATTAATTTAGATTATGATAAAATAAAGTTACCTTTAAAGGTAAGAAATCGAAGAAGAGGTGATAGGTTTTATCCTTTAGGGTTAAAAGGAAGTAAAAAGGTTAAAGACTATCTTATTGATAAGAAAGTATCAATTTTTAAGAGGAATAAGATCCCTCTGGTGGTTGATAGAGGAAAGATCTTATGGATAGCCAGTTTAGAGATTAGTGAATTAGCTAAGATAGATAAAGATACCAAAAAAATTTTACAAATTACATACTTACCTGAGATGCATAGCACTTATTAATGAAAATTTGACATAGAGCAAATTAATTAAGTGCCAACGAGTTTAGAATTGATAGATAATAATAGATGTTTTTACTAAAAAGGTTTTTATGGACAAAAAAGTAAAGAATTTAGCTTTATGGATCTTAATTGGTTTAATTACCTTTACTTTATTTTATAATTTTCAAGGTCCTACTGTGCTTAAAGTTATTAAAATACCATATAGTCAATTTTTAGAAGAGGTAAAAAATGGCAAAGTAAAAGAGATAGAGATTGCTGAAAATGATATTACTGGTAAACGAATTGAACAAGGAAAAGTAACTATCTTTAGCACTCTTATTCCTTGTCAAGATCCTCAATTGATCCAACTATTACAAGAGAATAATGTAATTTTTAAAGGTAAAAAGTCTGCTGAGCCTCGATGGTGGATGAATTTAGTTTATTCTATTATTCCCATGTTAATCTTCTTTGGGTTACTTTGGTTTTTTATGTACCGACAAGTAAAAGGCCCAGGAGGTAAAATTTTATCTTTTGGTAGAATTAAATCTAAGGTCTTACCTGAAGAACGAACAAAGATTACTTTTGAGGATGTAGCTGGTGTAGACGAGGCTAAACAAGAACTACAAGAAATTATTGAGTTTTTAAAGGATCCTAAGAAGTTTCAAAAATTAGGAGCCCGAATTCCAAAAGGAGTGTTATTAATAGGAAGACCTGGCACAGGTAAGACTCTTTTAGCTAAAGCCGTTGCCGGAGAAGCCTCTGTTCCGTTTTTAAATATCAGCGGTTCTGATTTTGTAGAGATGTTTGTGGGAGTGGGAGCTTCACGGGTAAGGGACTTATTTGATCAAGGAAAGAAACATGCTCCTTGTATTATCTTTATAGATGAAATAGATGCGGTAGGAAGACAAAGAGGGGCAGGTTTAGGTGGTGGACATGATGAACGAGAACAAACCTTAAACCAACTTTTAGTGGAGATGGATGGTTTTAATACTAATGAAGGAGTAATCTTGGTGGCGGCTACTAATCGGCCTGATGTCTTAGATCCCGCCTTACTTCGACCAGGAAGATTCGATCGCCATATAGTAGTAGATACACCCGATATCTTAGGAAGAGAAGAGATCTTAAGGGTTCACACCAAGAAAGTTGTCTTAGATGTGGTTGTTGATTTAAAGGTTATTGCTCGTAGAACTCCAGGTTTTGTAGGTTCTGATTTAGCTAATTTAGTTAATGAAGCAGCTTTATTAGCAGCTCGAGGAAATAAAGATAAAGTAACTATGGAGGAGATAGAAGAGTCTATTGATAGGGTAGTAGCAGGTCCTGAGCGTAAAAGCCGGTTAATTAGCGAAAAAGAAAAGAGCATTGTCGCCTATCATGAGTCAGGACATGCTTTAGTAGCTAAGTGTATCCCCGAAACTGACCCTGTTCATAAAATTTCTATTATGCCCCGAGGAGCGGCCGCTCTCGGCTATACTTTACAACTTCCTACAGAAGATAGATATTTAACTACTAAAAATGAGTTATTAGATAAGATGAGTGTTCTTTTAGGGGGAAGAGTAGCTGAAATCTTAGTTTTTAATGATGTTTCTACTGGAGCCAAGAATGATATTGAACGAACTACAGAAGCTGCTCATAAGATAGTATGTGAATATGGAATGAGTGAAAGATTGGGTCCTTTAACTTTTGGTAGAAAGGAAGAACAAATCTTCTTAGGCAGAGATATTGTCAAAGAAAGGAATTACAGCGAAAGAATAGCTTCTGTAATTGATGAAGAGACTAGAAGGATTGTTGATGGTTGTTACGAGAGAGCTTTTAAGATTATTAGTGAAAATAGAGAGTTATTAGATAAACTTTCTAAAGCTTTAGTAGAGAAAGAAGTATTAGAAGCAGAGGAGATTGAAGAGATTTTAAAAAAAAGAAATGGCGAAGCGAAGAAGGAGATAAAATCTAAAAAGATTCCCTCTAAAAAAAAGACAGAAAACAATGAAAAAGAGGTGCTCTAAAGTAAAACTTGAGGGAATAGAAGGTGAATAAGGATCGCATTAAGGAAATATTACTGAGCTTTAAAGAAGGTAATTTAACTCTTGAAAGAGCTGTGGAAAGCTTAAGTTATAAAGAATTAGCTAAAAACAACTTAATCTTTGCTCGGGTAGATATTAGTCGGAAGATAAGATGTGGTTTTCCAGAAGTAATTTTTGGTCAAAATAAAAAAGCTGAAGAAATTTTAAAGATTGTAGATTCTTTTCTCGAAAAGAATGAAAATGTCTTAATTACCAAAGCCTCTGAAGATATTTATCAATACCTCTCTAAGTATCATCAAAATGCTTCTTATCAAAAAGAAGCAAAAATGATCACCATTTTAAAAAAGCCACCTTTAAAATCCCTTAATAAATCAGACTATCTCTTAATTATTACCGGTGGGACTGCTGATATTCCTGTTGCCGAAGAAGCTTATGTAACGGCTGATTTTGTAGGCACAAGGGTAGAACGTCTTTATGATATTGGAGTAGCTGGCCTTCATCGCCTCCTTTCTCAAGAAGAGATGCTCTTGAAAGCTTCGGTTATTATAGTCGTTGCTGGGATGGAAGGAGCTTTAGCCAGTGTGGTTAGCGGCTTAGTTAGTGTCCCGGTAGTGGCTGTTCCTACCAGCACTGGGTATGGAGCAAGCTTCCAAGGTTTAGCTGCGCTTTTAACGATGCTTAATAGTTGTGCTCCTGGAGTAGTGGTAGTAAATATTGATAATGGGTTTGGAGCAGGATATTTTGGAGCCATGCTTTTAAAAGATGAAAGAAGACGGGAATCGGGGTCAGACCTCGAAAGCAGAATTAACTGATCAGAAATTCAACGAGAAGAACCGAAACAATTTCGATAACCCTATTGAATTCAAGCAATTAGAGAAAAAATATTGACAAGGAAGGAATCAGGGGCAAATAAAGCAAAGCCTAACAAAAAAATGAACCTGACAAGGAGCAGGTTATTTTTAGCGTTAAGTGGATATAATTAAGATAATGGGTTTGGAGCAGGGTATTTTGGGGACATCCTTTTAAGGATGAGAGAAGAAAGAGGATGTTAGAAAAATAATTAAAAAGAAAGGAGAAATGGTATGGGTTATGTACGAGCAAAAATCGAAATAGGAAATCCTAAAAATCCAAAACTGGAAAAAATAACAAAAGAAGCTCTCGTAGATACAGGAGCATTAATGCTTTGTATCCCTGAACATATCTGTGTTCAGATGGGCTTTGAAGAACTTGAGAAAAGAGAAGTTACAACGGCTGATGGTAAAAAACAATTAGTACCTTATGTTGGGCCAGCCTTAGTGCATTTTGAGAATAGGAGTTGTTTTGTAGGAGCTTTAGTGTTGGGTGATGATGTTCTACTTGGCGCAGTCCCTATGGAAGATATGGACTTAATAGTATCTCCCGCTCATAAAAAAGTTGTTGTAAATCCTGATAGTCCTAATTTTCCTCAAGCTTTAGTGAAACAAAATGTTACCTAACCAATCGTTGAACTCAAACGTTAAGTGGATATAATTAAAGTAATGGGTTTGGAGCAGGATATTTTGGAGCCATGCTTTTAAGGACGAGAGAAGAGAAGAAAGAGAAGATAATAAATGAAGATAGCTTATTTTGACTGCTTTTCTGGACTTAGTGGTGATATGATTATCGGGGCTTTAATTGATGCCGGGTTAAAGTTAGATTATTTAAACGAAAAATTATCATCTTTAAAAGGAGTAGATTTTAAACTTCAAGTCAAGGAAGTAGCCAAGCATCATTTAAGTGGATGTAAGTTTGAGGTTATTTATGACAGAGAAAGAAAGATTAAGACCTTAGCAGAAGTAACTAAAATCATTGAAGGCAGCACTTTAGAGAAAGAGATTAAGGAAGAGAGCCTTAGGATTTATCAAAATTTATTTAAAGCTGAAGCTAAACTTCATAGAAAAGACCCGGATCAAGTTCATCTTCATGAGCTTTCTTCTATCGACACCATCGTTGATATTGTAGGAGCAGTAGTGGGGTTGTCTTTTTTTCAAGTAGAGCAAGTTATTTCTTCACCCCTTAATTTAGGTTATGGAAGAACTAACTTTGGGGAAGGAGAGCTTCCCGTTCCAGCACCAGCAACTTGCGAGCTTTTGAAAAATATACCTGTTTATAGCCAAGAAGCAGGAGAGCTGGTGACACCTACCGGTGCGGCGATAATTTCTACCTTAGCTTACGAATATAGCCATTTGCCCAAGATGAAGATAGAGGCTATTGGATATGGAGCAGGAGAAAAGGAGTTACCAAATCTCCCTAATTTTTTAAGGATCTTTATTGGAGAAAAAAGTTTTTCTTTTCAAGAAGAGGAAGTGATGGTTTTAGAAACCAATATTGATGATAGCCTTCCCTTAATCTATGAAAATTTAACAGAAAGGCTTTTCGAGGAAGGAGCTTTGGATGTCTATCTTACTCCTATCCAGATGAAGAAATTTAGGCCAGGAATTATCTTAAGTGTCATTGCCCCAAAAGAGAAAACCCAAGTTTTGTCTTCTTTAATCTTTAGAGAGACCAGTACTACCGGGATAAGACTTAACAAAGTAAGCAGACTTAAGTTACCTCGGCAATTAAAAGAGTTTAAGACGCCATACGGAAAAGTTAAAGCTAAATTGATTAATTTTGAAGGAAGGGATAAGGTTTCAGTAGAATATGAGGATTGCAAGAAGATTGCCCAAGCCCATGGCTTATCCTTTCAAGAGGTTTATCAAGATTGCCTAAAAGAAATTGAAGAGCAGCTAAAGAATAAGGAGAGCCGATGCTAATTTCTTGGAATGCGACTAAAAGACTATAGCATTTATTAATGAAAATTTGACATAGAGCAAATTAATTGAGGGCCAACGATCTTTTTTAAGACTAAGATTAAGGATTATAAGATGTTCTTTACAGGAAGAGAGTTTAAAAAGACAGTGATGAGGTATTTTAGCGATGAATCTTAAGAGAGATAAATCTAAGGAATTTTTTAATGAAGCTGTAAAGTATTTAGTGGGTGGAGTTAATAGCCCGGTGAGGGCTTTTAAAGCCGTGGGAGGTCATCCTTTATTTATAAGCAAGGCCAAGGGTTCAAAGATCTTTGATGTAGATGGAAATGAATATATTGATTATCTATCTTCCTTTGGTCCCTTAATTTTAGGACATGCTCACCCGGAAGTCTTAGCTTCAGTAAAAAAAGCGTTAGATAGCGGGACAAGCTTTGGAGCGCCAACCGAGTTAGAGACAAAATTAGCTAAGAAGATCGTAGAAATATATCCTTCTATAGAAAGATTAAGGATGACTTCTTCAGGAACCGAAGCGACCATGAGTGCGATTAGAGTAGCTCGAGGATATACCAAAAAAGATAAGATTATTAAATTTCAAGGAAATTATCATGGACATGTAGACTGTCTTTTAGCCGAGGCAGGTTCTGGGGTAGCTACCTTAAATATTCCAGGAAGTGCTGGTGTGCCTTTTCAGATCATTAAAGAGACCTTAGTCTTGCCTTTTAATGATCTGAAAGCAGTAAAAGAGACGGTCAATAAATACCGGGATGAAATTGCCGCTGTAATCTTAGAGCCTGTTCCTGGAAATATGGGTCTAGTCTTACCTAAAGAAGGTTACTTAGAAGAACTCAGGAAGATAACCAAAGAAAATAAGATCTTACTTATCTTTGATGAAGTAATTACTGGATTTCGTCTTTCATTAGGAGGAGCCCAAGAATTATTTAAGATAGTTCCCGATCTCACTTGTTTGGGAAAGATTATAGGAGGTGGTTTTCCGGTAGGTGCTTATGGGGGAAGAGCTGAAATTATGGAACAAGTAGCCCCTTTAGGTTCGGTCTATCAAGCAGGAACTTTATCGGGAAATCCAATAGCGATAATGGCTGGGCTTAAGACGATAGAGCTTTTATCCAAAGAAGGAGTTTATGAAGAATTAGAAGAAAAAGCTAAGACATTAGAAGAAGGATTAAGAGAGGTTTCTTTAAAAAGTAAGGTAAGTTGTTGGATTAATCGCTTAGGTTCAATGCTGACCTTATTCTTTAGTCAAGAAGAGGTCTATGATTATCAAAGGGCGAAGCGGTCTAATGCTGAATATTATCGTCTTTACTTTAAGAAGATGCTTCAACAAGGAGTTTATTTACCACCTTCACAGTTTGAAACTATGTTTATTTCTTTAGCTCATACTAAAGAAGATATTGAACAAACCATCAAGGCAAGTTTTAATGCTTTTAAGGAAATTTATTAATCTTTACAAGAGAAAGGTAAGATAAATTTTTAAAATGAAGAACGAGGAGACTTATGAATTAATAAATTATTTAAGAAGAAAGGTAAGCCAGAAGGTCTCTTTATCAGAAATTTCTGAGGGTTTAATCTGGCCTAAAGATAAAGTTCTTGTTTATTTAGAAGAGTTAAAGAAGATTAGTCTTGTCAAAAGAGATCTAGAAAAAGGAGAAGATTTATACTATTTATATTCTTCTAAAAAATTAGATTTATGGCTTACTTTAGCAGCTCAACATGAATGGAGAGGATATTTAAAAGAAAGAGAAGGTTTAATAAGCGAGACAATTGATCATCTGGTTGAAGAATTAAGAAAAGTTTTAATGAATGATCTCTTCTTTATCATTTATTATGGAGAAGATAAGGTGGGTGAAAGTATAAAAGATGGAATTATTAAATTATTTACTATTATTAAAAATAACAAAGATAATTTTATGCTTATCGAAAAAGTCTTAGCTTCTACTTATTTAAGGTATGGGGTAAGAGTAAGATCTATTAATTCTGACTTAAATTCTTTTGGTAAATTGATCTTAAGCCAGGATAATAGCGTAGATAATATAGGAAAAGCAGTCTTTCGAGATGGAAAGATAATCTACGGCTATGATAAATGTTGGGATTTTATTAAGAAAATGTTGACCTTTTCATAGCATTCATAGGAGAGAGGAGATGAATAGTCCTTTCCTATAAGGCTATAACTTAATTATAGCCAGGAAGACCCTAAATTTAAACATATTATAAAAGGAGAAGTAATAATGAGTCTAAACTTAGAAATATTTGGTGAATATGATTTAAAGAAGGTAGAAGATAAGTTAAGGGAGATTAAATATGTAAAAGTGCCAGCTTTTGCTAAATTTAAACCTGACTTAAAAGAGATAAAA
The DNA here is from genome assembly GCA_018830565.1 of bacterium. Lineage (NCBI taxonomy): Bacteria > bacterium. Next base: position 9,320 of record JAHJRX010000079.1, read on the forward strand.
GAAGTAGCTAAAAGATATGATCATTATCGTAATATTATCATTATTGGCAATGGGGGTTCCATTACTAGTTTTTGGACGTTTTATAAAGCTTTAGCGGAATATAAGAGTAAAAAGAACCTCTATCTTGTTTCGACGATGGATCCAGATTTTTTAAGTAGTATAAAAGAAAGATGTACTTCGGTGGATACTTTAGTCATACCCATAAGTAAGTCAGGAAATACTGTCGGTGTATTAGAAGCCATCTTTGCCTTTGAGGGGTATAGTATGTTTCCTATTACTTCAGAAGATAGTGGAGCTTTAAGAGAGATTGCCAGAAAAAGGAATTTAGAATACTTAACTATTCCCCAAGAGATTGGAGGAAGATTTTCAGCCAGGACTGCTTGCGGGTATTTTCCAGCTGCTTTATTCGATATTGATATAGAAGAGATTGATCAAGGTTTAGAAGAAGTATATGAAGTTTGTAAGCCTGATAATGATCTATCTATAAATATAGCTTTGAGATTAGCTACCTTCTTATATCTTAAGGACTTAGCAGGATATAGTGAAATATTTCATCCTGTTTATTCGCCACAGTTAGAAGGGTTTATCAACTTAATAGTTCAACTTATCCATGAAAGTTCAGGTAAAGAAGGGAAGGGTCAAACTATATATGGAAGCTTAGGGCCTGAATCTCAACATCATACTAATCAACGTTTCTTTGGAGGAAAGAAAAATGTGGTAGGGTTCTTCTTAAATGTGGCTTTAAATAAAGAACAAGATTTAAAAACAGTAGTTCCTTTGGATTTAAAGGATATTTCTTTAGGAGATAATAAAAGCTTAGCCATATTAAATAATATTCCTTTAGCTAAAGCTTTAGAATTTGAGTTTAAAGGAACATTAGAAGAGGCTAAACAGAAGAAGATTCCAACTGCAGTCTTGACTTTGGATAAAGTAGAGGCTAAAAGAGTAGGAGAATATTTAGGGTTTATTCAGTATTTAGCAGTGTATGCTTCCTTGCTTCGAGCGGTCAATCCTTATGACCAACCTCAAGTAGAAAACAGCAAGAAGATAAGTTACCAATTAAGATTAGAGTACTAAAAGAAAGAGAGCTGCTTATTTTTGGTGCATTTAAAAATAAGTAGCTCTCCCTAACAAAAGGAGAAAAACTTGTTCCATGGAGGTAATATTTGGGCTTATGCTAAAAAATATAATCTTGAGCCAGAAAAGATCTTAGATTTTAGTGCTAATGTTAATAACTTTAAGGATCAAAAACAAATAAGAAAGATAATCTTAAGAAATATTTCTAAGATTAGTTGTTATCCTGATCTTAAACAACATGATTTAAAAGAGATAGTGGCGGAAAGAAATAAATTAGACAATGAGAATGTTGTTTTAGGCAATGGTTCGATTGAACTAATTTATTTAATTAGTAAGTACTTATCTCCTTGCCAAGTAAAGATAGTTGTGCCTACTTTTGGAGAATATGAAGAGGCATTAAAGATTTTTGGAAGTAAGATAAGTTATTTTAAGACCCTTGAGAAGGATAACTTTGATTTAAATATTGATTTACTCTTAGATAATTTAAGAGACGAAAAGGTCTTGTTTATCTGTAACCCTAATAATCCTACCGGGAGGTTAATTAAAGATAACCATCTGTTAAGATTAATAGAAGGTCTTAAGAAGAGAAAGATATTCTTAGTTATTGATGAAGCTTTTCTTGATTTTTGTCAAGATAAGATTGACCTTAATTTTAGAAGAGAATTAGTTAAAGAAGGGGATGTATTTTTAATTAGATCTTTAACTAAGGTTTATGGTTTAGCTGGTCTTCGACTTGGGTATGCCTTAGTTGGTAATGAGCTATCCAAGCAACTTAACCAAATGCTTCCTCCTTGGAATGTAAATTGCCTTGCTTATGAAGTAGCTTTAGGTATCTTAAAAGATAAAGAGGCAGATGAGAAAATTAGAGAGAAAGTAAACAGAGAAAAGAGATTTTTAGTTTCTCGGCTTTCTAAATTAAGGTACTTAAAAATATTTGATTCGCAAACTAACTTTATTTTAATTAAACTTTTAGCTAACACTCTTAATGTGGAGAAGATAGAGGAAGAGTTAATAAAATCAAAGATCTTAATTAGAAATAGCCAGTCTTTTCACTTAGAAAGCAATAATTATTTTAGGATAGCGGTAAAAGCTCATCATCAAAATAAGTTTTTCATCCAAAAATTACAAGAAATTTTAGGGATGGGATAAGGGAGTAGGAGGCAGTTTACATAACCTTTTTAATTGTGCCTAATAGTAAAAATCAGCGGTAGCGTTTTTTTTATAGTAAGATCAAACGGCTTAAACGAATGGCTTATGGATATAAAGACATTCATCACTTTAAACTAAAAATTCATCAACATTGCGGATATTTGAACCCGAGGAGATTTCAATTCAATTAAGAATGGTTTAAGAATGGTTCTAGTAAATTGGTCTTTATTAACTAATCGGCCAAGGGGAATATTGTCTTAAATTACCTATAGAATAAAAAGAAAATTTCATAATCACATTGCTGGGGTTTTTCTTGATATTCACCACTACCTATGATAAAATTACAAACTAAGTAAATTATTAATTTGGCTTAAAATATCATTGTTGCTATCAAGGTAAAACGGTTCGCTCGGTATAACTTGTTGATATTTAAGTAGTTACGAAAAAAAATATTACAATTTTTTGGGGAATATTTATTCCAAGAAGGAGAAGATACATGTTAAAAGGGTTTAAAAATAAAAATGTTGCTTGTTTGGTATTATTTCTGTTTATTTGGCAGATCTTTGTTCCTGGTCTAGTGGTCGCCCAACAACAAGCTTCTACTGAACAACTCTTTACTCTTCAAGGTTTACCTTTGCCAACATCAGTTCAATCACCAGAAGAAACAAGTTTAAAACCTACTTCTACTTCCCCAAAAAGCATTAAAGAATCTCCAGAAATACCCGCAGACAAAGAAATATTGAAAGAAAAGGAAAAAGTAGTAACGAAGAAAGAAGCAATAACGATAGAAGAGGAAAAAAAAACCCAGAGATTTGGGTTTTCTTATTTTGCGCCGGCAAAGAAAAGAATCAAGCAGATTGAGGCATTGATTACTGAAGGTAAAACATTGCCTTTGCTTCCCCCAAAAAGTGCCTTGACCGGCATGGTTGGGCCAATGGAAATGATTAGCGGTGAGGTGATTGCTACTCCACCGTCCCAATATATTTTAAGTGAAGGAGACAAATTAAACCTATATTTTTGGGGGGATTTTTTAGAACTACGAAATATCCTTTTACTTATTGAGGCCGATGGAATGGTAAATATTCCCAGTGCCGGACGAATTATGGCCAAAGGCTTAAACTTAGAACAATTTGAGAATGCAGTTAGGAGCGAACTTTTAAGGAAAACAACCACCAAGAATTTAAGTCTTATTGTTACGTTTGATCGTTTAAAGAGTATTCAAGTTTATATTACCGGTTATGCTTTTAGGCCAGGGGCATATGCCTTAAGTTCCTTAACTACCCTTTTTAATGCTTTAAATGCCTCTGGAGGGCCAAATGATTCTGGTTCTTTGCGGGATATAAAATTACTCCGCGATAATCAGGTTACCCAGGTAGATTTTTATAATTTTCTGATCAAGGGGGATGGTAAGCAGGATCTTCCTTTAAAAGGGGGAGATATAATTTATGTCAAGCCTTATGAACGTTTAGTTACAATTGGAGGAGAAGTAAAAAGGCCAGGTATCTATGAGTTAAAAGAAAAAGAAGGAATTGCCGAATTATTAAAGTTTTGTGGCGGACTAACCCCTAAAGGACTGCCAGAAAGGGTGCATTTAGAAACCGTAGACCCCAACAAAAAACAAATTCTCCGAGATATTGATCTTAACCAGGAAAAAGAAGTTTCTTTACATGATGGAGATCTGATTATGGTTTTATCCATACCCGAACTTAGAAAAAATTTAGTCCGATTAGAAGGAAAGGTGCTCTTTCCTGGTGAATATGAGTTAAAAAAAGGAATGCGGGTAAAAGACTTATTTTCTCTGCCTAATAAGATTTTAGGAGAGGCTGACTTAGAAATGGCCTATATAGTAAGATGGAATACAGATATGCGCACCACCCGACTTATTTCTATCAACTTAGAAAAAGCATTAACAGAAGAGACGAAAAACAATCTTTTGTTAGAAGAATTGGACCGGGTGATTGTTTATTCTAAGTGGGAGACAAGATGGATACCGGCGAGGATAGTGCGGATCCTGGGGGCAGTCTCCCGACCAGGCAGTGTGGAACGGGCAGATAATATGTACCTTTCTGACCTGATTATCAGAGGGGGAGGATTATTACCAGATGCCTATGAGAAAGGTTACATTGCCCATGCCTATGGAGAGGGAAAGACAGAAATAGAAGATATTGATTTAAAGAAACTAAGTGCCGGGGTGGAACAGGAAAACAAACTATTAAGGGATGGGGATCTGGTCTTTATCCCCCGTAAGTCTGAGTTTATTTCTACCCCCCAGTTTGTTAGCCTTGAGGGAGAGGTAAAGTATCCTGGCGCCTATGCTTTAAAGAATAAAGAAGAAAAATTATCAGCCTTGATTGAGAGGGCGGGAGGATTTACTAAAGATGCCTTTATCTCAGGAACAATATTTAAACGTAATCTTGCCTTTACCGAGGAGCAGAAAAAGGATCTGCAGATAGTTAATGAATTAATTGATGTTTTGAATGATTTGGAATATAAACGGAGTCTCGCCCGGGCACAATGGCTGGAAAAGATTCAGGCTACAGAACTAATTTCTTCCACTAAAGGAGTGTCGGCTGGTACACCCATCATTTCCGGAGGCGCCAGCGAAGTTGCCTCTTTAGAGGCAAGTAAACAGGCCGGACAATTAGCTGGAGAAGCTATTGGACAAATAACCGAGGCCATCTCACCTACTTTACCTTTAAGTGTAGTTAGCCCTCCGCGCCAACTCAAACAACTCTTTCCTGGGGAAAGGATCGTTATAGATTTAAAATCAATCTTAGAAAGGAAAGAGAGTAAAAAGGATATCATCCTTAAAGATGGTGATGCCATTATTATTCCGAGCCGACCTTATCTTGTTTCTGTAATCGGGGCAGTGGTTAAGGCCTCTAATATAAGCTATAAAGAAAATATGAACCTCCACTATTATCTTAGACAGACCGGGGGAGCTACCGAAGATGCCGATCTAAAAAAAATTATGATTACCCGGGCTAATGGGACTATCTTATCTACCAACTATAAAAAAAATTCTCTTATTGAAGAAGGAGATATTATTTATCTTCCAACCAAAGTAATGGTTACTGAGATCGTAGATCGCTTGGACAAGATAATTTCTGCCGTAAAATTTGTGACGGTAACTGTTGCTACCATGGTAGTTACGGCATTTTTAATTCGGGAATTAAAAAAATAAGGAAAAATAAAAAGTTAAAAGTAAAAACTGTTGAAACTGGACATTGGGCCTGAAGGAGATGTAAAATGAAGTTGTTGAGGATTTTTCTAAGGGTGATTTTTCTTGGGGTAGTGTTCCTTACTACTCAGGGAGAGGTCGCAGAGACGGCTGATATCAAAGTGAATGTTACTCTTCAGACCATCTCTGTCTCGGTTACCTCCAACGGGACTTGGAATATGGGGATGGTCGGGGTTGGGTCTACAACCACCATGGCCAATAACCAGAAGATTACTATTTTAAATGATGGTAATGGTTCCCAGACCTATACCCTCCAGGTGACAAATACCGGTGGAATCTGGACTGCCTCTTCGACAGAAAGCAATGGTCAAGACAAATTTGTCTTAAGTGGGGTATTCTCAGCCACGGCTGATACGGGGGTAGTAGGGGCAAACTTCAACACCGGCACGAATGATGATGTGATTAAATCTACAGATCCGAAGACGGCTACTACTGAAACCTATGCCACCGGGGCCATTGCTACGGCCAATGGTGTTTCAGTTTCTGCTGGTGAAGCCAGGGCACTCTGGCTCCAGTTTAAAGCGCCCTCATCGTCCACGGTCAATACCCAACAGACTATAGCCGTAACCATAGGAGTAATTGGTGGATAGGGATGAATCCCGTTAGAAAACTCGGGATAGCCCTGTTAGAAAAGTTTTCTAACCGGGTGAATCTATCCCTCTGGATATTAATGATCGCAATGGTAATCTCCTTGGGTGTGAAAGAGTCTCTGGCTAAAGGTCTTGGGGTCTCACCGGGCAACCTGCTTATTCAAGGGATATCAGTAGGAAAGTCCTATGAATTAGCCGTTCCCCTCACTATTCAGAATAGGAGTGAGGAGCCTCTGGTTTATCACCTTTTGATCTGTAAACCTTCTCGGATTGGGGCCAGGTGGCCTGAGGGTTACTTGGAAATACCGGAAGAAAGCTTTCTTCATCTTGAACCAGCCAAATTAATGGTTCCGGCAAATGATCTAGCCCAGGCAAAGATCTGTCTTGCTATCCCCAAGGAAGAGAGGTATTGTAACCAACACTGGGTGGCTTTAATTGAAGTAAAGGGTGAACACAAGAAGGGTGAGGGAGTTGTTTTAGCTGCCTATCCTTTCCTCTTCCTTGAGACAGAACCAAGGACTGATCTAACTCAAAGACCAGACGGCTCAACCGGCCTTAAGCCAAGTCAAATCTCCTTAGAAGATATTTTCTCAGAGGATACCAGAGGGGCTGCCGAAGTAGAGATCTACAACAACGATGATTCAGCCAATACTTATAAGATTACGTCTACTTCTCTCTCTACTAAAATAGGAGAAGGGATTTGTCTTTCGGATTCATATGAGCCCTTACCTAATCCAGCCTGGATTATCCCTGAAAGGGAAGAGATCAGGATAGAGGGAGGGAGAAATGCTATCATTTTTTTAAGGCTTGATATCCCAGCCAAACCAGAGTTTTATGGTAAAAGGTGGGAAGGGATAGTCTTGGTCAAGCCCAAAGAAGGGCGGGCAGTCTTTGTTAGGGTTAAACTAAGAACAGTAAAAAAATGAAGTGGTGGTTTTTGGGCTTGAGAAGAAAGGTAAGGATGACCTCTCTGGTGGTATTTTTCCTGGCCCTATCTTTAAGTAAAGTTGCAGCTTCTCCAACCGCTACCTTTGCCATTATTGTTACGACTGTTGAAAACACCTCTCCCAAGGCAAATATTATTAGACCAAAGAATGGGGCTAAAGTTTCTGGGAAGACAGTCATTATTGAGGCAACAAGTCTTGATTCAGACATTGCCAGCATAAAATACCAATATAGACAAAAAAACCGAAAGTTATGGACAGATATTATTAGTAGCACCAATCCAACGTCCATGTTTTCTCTAACCTGGGATACTACCAATCTACCAAGTGGTAGCTATGATTTAAGGGCAGTTGCCAGGGACAACGCCAATAACGAAGACGAGGAGCCTCTTACCATTACCCTGATCATTGAGCATAATAACTTTGATTATGCTGAAGATGAGGTAGAAAAGGATAAAGACAATCTGATCGAGGGTGGGAATGGAACTAAGATAAAGATACCTGACGGTGCTCTAAATAGTAAGACGATTATTAGAGTCTCAAGACCAGACTGGCATAGCCTTCCTTCCTTAAGGGAGAACCCTACGGGGCTATATCTTGAGGTTACCCTCGAGAGCAAACAGAACTTATTAAATAAACCAGCTACCATTTCCCTACCTTACCAAGATAAGGACAGCAATGGCTTAGTCGATGGAACGAGGATTCTGGAGGCAAATCTAAAGCTATGCCGATGGGATGGAAATAACTGGGTTGAGCTTCCCACTACCATAGATCCAGTGAAGAATATGGCTACGGCTATTACTAATCATTTTACCATTTTTGGTCTCTTTGGTGGTTTAGATACCATTTTTGGAAAAGCAACAGGTACGGATGGTGTTGGCTTAAAGGGTGTTAAGATAGAGGTATTAAAGGGAGGGGGTGTTGAGAAGTCAATCCTGACAGAGGCTAACGGTAACTATTTAATTTCTGGTCTGACAGGGATATACGGAGTAAGAGCTTACCAGGAAGACTTTGTCACCCAGATCAAGGATAATATTACCCCAGGAACAGAGGTAAACTTTATTCTCATCCCTTCAAGATTCAAGACTTATATTTATCCCAATCCATTTAAGGTGAATAAAGAGGATCTCTGCACCATTAAATTTCATTTACCTCAAGCCGAAAAGGTGGCCATCAAAATTTATGACCTTACGGGGAGCTTAATCCGAGAGTTAATCGATGAGAACTATGCTCCTGGGACCTATCAGGTAAGGTGGGATGGCAAGAATGACCATGGAGACAAGGTGGCCAGCGGAGTCTATCTTTACCTGATCAAGGTGGGGTCAAAGGCCAAGGTCAAGAAGATAGCAGTTATTAAGTATGCCCAAGGTGTAAAAATGAAGAATAAAGTTACTCCAAAATTACACCCTGATTTCATACGGATTATAAAAGTCAAAGCAATTTGTCCCTTTTTTATAAAGAAGAATAAAAGTCACTGTCCTTAATGGCTGTTAATACCAATCATAATTTCTTGATCATCTCCTCAATTAATCCTTCGATGGTATAAATGGTATGATTCGATGGTATAAAGAGGAATAAAAGTCGCTGTCCTTAATGGTTGTTAATACCAATCATAATTTCTTGATCATCTCCTCAATTAATCCTTCGATGGTATGAACAGGGCTGATGATATCAACTTTTATCTTTAAATCTTGAGCTGTTTTAGCGGTCACGAGACCAAGGCAAGCAATCTTCATGCCATCTAAATTACATTTACCAAAATCCTGGTAGAAATATTTTACAGTAGAAGAACTAGTAAAGGTAATCACATTTATCTCCTTTTTCTTAATCAGCTCCTTGATCTCTTCTTTTTTTAAGTTATCTTCTTTTACCGTCTGGTAACAAGCCACTTCATCTACGGTAGCTTCTCTTTTTTCTAGTTCTTGGGCGATTACTTCCCTGGCTTCTTTAGCTCGAGGAAATAAGATCTTCTTATTCTTAAGATCAACCTCCTTAAATTTAGAGACGATAGATTCAGCTATGAATCTTTCTGGGGGAACTAAATCTATCAACACCCCATACTTACTAATCTCTTTGGCTGTTTTAGGACCTATCGCGGCAATCTTAATTCCTTTTAATTCCCTGATGTCTTTGCCTAATTTAAAAAGTCTTTTTACGAAATACTTAACTCCCTGGACACTAGTAAAAATAAGCCAGTGGTACTGAGATAAGTTTTTAATCTTATTATCTAATTCCGTATAGTCTTCTAACTCCACTATCTTAATTAAAGGGTATTCAATAGGAGCAGCTCCGTTGGCTTGTAATAATTTACAAAATTCACTGGCTTGCTCTAATGGCCTAGTTACCAGGATCTTTTTGCCAAACAAAGGTCTTTGTTCATACCAATTTAACTTTTCTCTTAAGTTTACTACCTCTCCTACGACGATGACACAAGGAGGCTTGACCTTCTCTTTGGCTACTTTTTTAGTAATATCCTTTAATGTTCCTACCACTGTCTTTTGATCGGAAGTAGTTCCCCAACGAATAACCGCTACGGGTATCTCTTTATCCTTTCCATAAGAAATTAATTTATCAATAATTTGAGATAAATTTTCCATGCCCATTAAGATGACTAAAGTATCTTTTTGTTTAGCCAATGCTTTCCAGTCAATAGATGATTCTTCCTTGTTTGGATCTTCATGTCCAGTAATTATGGTAACCTGAGAAGCAATCTCTCTATGGGTTAAAGGAATGCCGGCATAACTGGGGACAGCTAAAGCAGAGGAAACTCCCGCAATTACTTCAAAAGGTAAACGATGCTTCTCTAAGAAGAGAGCCTCCTCGCTTCCTCTTCCAAATAAGTAAGAATCACCCCCTTTAAGCCGCACGACCATTTTTCCTTCTTTAGCCTTTTTAAGGAGAAGCTTGTTGATCTTTTCTTGAGAAAGAACATGGTGCTTGCTATATTTTCCTGCATAGATTAATTCTGTCTCAATCTTAGTGTAGTCTAAGAGTTCTTTATCTATTAAATAGTCATAAATAACTACATCGGCTTCTTTTAGACAATTAATAGCTTTTAAGGTAATAAGATCAGGGTCTCCTGGTCCAGCGCCAACTAAAAATACCTTACCTGACATTTTAACCTTCTCTCTTTAATTCTTTAATAATTTCATTAGCTTCCTTGTTCAATAATCTGGTAGCTAATTCTTTTCCTAAATCTTCTGCCTTTGTCTTTTTCCCTATCATTTTATCTTTGACTACTTTTTGGCCATCTAAAGAGGAGACCATTCCTTGAATAAGTAGCATTTTATCTTTTGTTTGAGCAAGAACACCAATAGGAACTTGGCAACCGCCCCCCAGTTCTTTAAGAAAAGATCTTTCTGCCCGTACTTCCCACTGGGAATTTAAACAATTTACTTTCTCTGCTAACTCTCTTATTTTGCAATCTTCTTTTCTTACTTCTATGCCTAAGGCACCTTGGCCTGCGGCCGGAAGAAAGGCTTTGATGGGTAATTCTTGAGTCATTAACTTGATTAAGTTTAGTCGAATCAGCCCACAAACAGCTACTATTATAGCTTCAAGACTACCTTCTTTTAGTTTTTTAATTCTGGTATCTAAATTCCCCCTTATCTCTACTACATTTAAATCTCTTCGCAGATTTAGTAACTGTACCTTTCTTCGAAGACTACTTGTTCCTACGGTGGCTCTTGGTGGTAAATGGAGTAAGTTATGACCATTTTTTGAGATTAAAGCATCTTTTGGATTTATTCTTGGCAGTATCGCCGCCATGGTAAGCTCTGAAGGTAATTCCGTAGGCAGATCTTTCATACTGTGAATGGCCAGGTCAATTTCTTCTTTTATCAAGGCTTCTTCAATTTCTTTAACAAATAAGCCCTTTCCTCCTTCCTTATCTAAAGAGGAATTTAGCGATAGATCTCCTTTGGTCTTAATTATCTTAACTTCAAAAGAATAAGAACTGTTAAGTCTTTTAAGTTCTTCAATGACTAAATTAGTTTGAGCTAAAGCAAGTTTACTTCCTCGACTACCCACCATAATCTTCTTCATTGCCTTTTACCTTCTTCAATCACTTTTTTTATTAAGTTATTTACTTTATCTAAGTTACCTTCTTTGAGATACTCTATAGTCTTTGAGCTAACTACACCTTCCCAAACTAATCTTCTCTTTTGGGGGTCAGAAACTTCTTGGATGACTTTTTTTCTAATACTTCCTAAGATATTTACTAATTCTCCATATTCCTGGCCGTAAAGCTGAGCGATCTCATCTTTTATCTTCTTAGCTAAGAAAGGGCTTTTTCCAGCAGTAGAGACACTAATAACTAAGTCTCCTCTTTTAGTTACGGCGGGGACTATGTAGTTACATAATTTTATATTATCAACTATATTTACTAAGATTCTTAACTTATGAGCATCTTTGGCAATCTTTTCATTGGTTTTTAAGCAATTAGTGGCTCCGATTACTAAAAAAGCTCCTTTGAGATCTTTGGTTTGATACTCTTTTTCGTGGAAATAAATCTTATTCTTGTGGGAACAAATCTTATTCTCGTGGGAACAAATTTTATTTTCCTTGAAAAAAACTCTTAGTTCTTCATTTAATTTTTTACTTACCACATGTACTTTAGCGCCACATTCTAATAAAGAGAGAACTTTTCGATAAGCTATGTCTCCTCCTCCTACCACGACACACTTTTTATTCTTAATATTTAACTCTAAATTATAGTATTTCATTTTACCTTTTCTTCAATTTGAAACAGTTCTTTTAGAGTTTTTAAATATACATAGCCGTCTCCAGAACTTATTGCTTCTTTAATCTTACTCATAGGCAAAGCTAAAATCTTATTAGATATAGATTTTATATGTTTTTCTCTACTTTTTTCATCTAAAAATGTCTGGATCTTTAGTAATTCTCTTCGACAAATTTCTTCAATCTTCTTCTTTATTTCATGGATTAAAGGGACAAATTCCAAAGATCGATACCAGGAAATAATTTCTGGCAATTCTTGGTTAATGATCTTTTCTGCTGCCTTTACTTTTTTTGATCTTGCTCTTTTATTAGCTTCTACCACCACTTTTAAATCATCAAGGTTGTATAAAATAAGACTTTCTAAAGAATTTACCTCAGGTTCTATATTTCGGGGAAGACCAATATCGATTAAGAAGATAATCTTATTTTTCCGTCTCTTTAAAATATCCTTAATATGATCCATCTTAATTACATAGTGGGGAGAGTTAGTAGAAGTAATGACAATATCTACTAAAGGTATGTTTTTATATAATTGGTCAAAGCTGACCGCTCTTCCTTTGAATTTTTCTGCTAATTCTGTAGCTTTCTTTAAATCTCTATTGACTACCAATAATTGTTTTATGCCATTATCTACTAAATGTTTAATTAAAAGCTCCCCCATCTTTCCGGTGCCTATAATCATTACTTTTTTATCATTTAAATCATTAAAGATCCTTTTAGCTAACTCCACGGCGGCATAGCTTATCGAAATAGCTCCTTCTCCAATAGTAGTATCTGTTCTAATCTTTTTAGCAATACTTAAAACTTTTTGAAATAAAATGTTAAAGATAAAAGCCGTTGTCTTGTTTTCTAAAGCTATTTGATAAGCTTCTTTAACTTGTCCTAAAATTTGTTGTTCTCCTAAAACCATAGAATCAAGACCACTAGCTACTTTTATTAAATGTTCCATGGCTTCTTTATCTTTCTTTTCCCATAGATATAGCTTTAATTCTTCTATCTTGACCTGGTGATAATTACTTATAAATTTTTCTAGAGTCTCTTTTCCACCCATTAAATTATCGGTAACAATATATATTTCAGTTCGATTACAGGTGGAAAGAATAACACATTCTTTTATTTCTTTAGCTTCTTTTAAGGCAGTTAAAGCTAGGGGGAGGGCTTCTTTTCTAAAAAACACTTTTTCTCTAAACTCAATAGGTGTTTTATGGTAGCTTATCCCTAATGTTATAATCTTCATCTTATTATCTCTATAGCCAAATCTAATTTTAAAAAAATTCTGTTAAGAAAAATTAACATAACTACAATTCTTTCGTCAAGACAAAAAAAAGGTGGGAAGAATATAAGATGAGGAATCATTAGAAGAATAAAATAAACTTTGATTTTTTAGAAATTATGTTATAATTAATTATCAGCTTAGTTTATTTAAGGACTGAACATTTGACATTGATTTGGCATTTGGATTATACCTTTGAACTTAAGCCTCTTAGCTTAAGAAAACCTTTGATTTAACTGGTTTATATCAAAATTAGCCAAAGTTCCGTCAGTAGATCTTAATTTATGAGTTACATTTGTTAAATGATAGAAAATTTCTTTCAGATTATCCAGACTATCAATCATAATTGCACTAAGACTCTTGAGGAGTATATTCCCAAGTTAAAAGAAAAGGTAGAAAAATTAGCCTTTTTAAAGAAGATTGAAAGAACTGTCTTTTTAACTTCTGATTTAACTTTACTTTGTAATTTAATACTTCAAGTGGCTTTAGAAATATTAAAAGCCAGATCAGGAATGGTGATTTTATTAGATCCTGATTCTTCCCAGTGGGTGATAAATAGTCTTATTGGAGGTGAAAGTAAAGAAGTTAAAAGTGAAAAAGGTGAAAGTGAAGAAGTTAGGATTAAGAAAGTTATTCCTACTAAAAATACTATTTCTGGTTGGGCCATAAAGAAGAAAGAATCAGTCTTGGTTCATGATATTAAGACAGATATTAGATTTCAAGATCTAGAGAGATTAACTTATGAAAATGGTTCCTTTGTTTATGTTCCTTTAATGATTAAGCATGAAGTGATAGGCTTGCTTTGGTTTGGAAATAAGATAGCTAATGAGCTATTTTCAATTAACGAATTAATTTCTTTAAATATTTTAGCTAATGAAGCTGCTATCTCTATTAAGCACATTCAATTATATCAAGAATTAGAAAGATCTTATCTTTCCATTATTCAAGGTTTAGCCTTAGCTATTGATGCTCGAGATTCCCATACCCATGGGCATTCAGCCCAAGTAGCTCGTTTAGCTAAGTTGATTGCAATCAAATTAAATCTTGATCCGATGGAAATAGATAAGATTTATAATGCTAGCTTACTCCATGATTTAGGAAAAGTAGGGATTAGCGATGAAATTTTAAAGAGAAAAGGTAGTTTAAACTTAGAAGAAGATCATCTTATTAAAATGCATCCAGTTGTTGGAAAACAGATCCTTTTTCCCATAAAAAGCCTAAGACCTCTTATCCCTTATGTTTACCATCATCATGAATGGTATGATGGTAGTGGTTATCCAGAGGGACTAAGTGGTGAAAAAATTCCTCTGGGGGCAAGAATTATTGCTGTAGCAGATAGTTTTGCAGCTATGGCTTCAAGAAGACCTCGATACTTTCATGGAAAGAGTCTATCTTCGGAAGAAGCTTTATTAGAACTTAAGAAAGGTAAAGAGATTCAATACGATCCTAAAATCGTGGAAGTGTTTGAAGAAGTTCTCTATGAGGAAAAACTGCTGACTGCTGATAGCTGAAGGCTTATAAATTTAAGGCTTATAGATTTAAAGACCATGATTAGAAAAAGAACAGAAAGAAGTTTACAGGATAAAATAGTTCATTTTATTAAGATAAAATGGATCTTTCTCTTGTTTTTAACTTTGGTAGTTACTTTATTTCTCATTAAAGAGCCGAGTTTTTATTTATTACTTTCTTTAGGAGTGATTTCTTTTTTGGTGTTATTTCATCTTACTTATAGCTTATATGCTAAGAGAGATCAGGTATTTCCTAACTTTCTCGTGGTAGTCTTGGATATTTTAAGTTTAAACATAATTATCTTTTTAAATAAAGAGTCTATCTTAGGGTTTGCTCCTTATCTATGCTCTTTATTGATTATAGAAGATTGGATTCTCAGGAACCAGAAAGGATCTTTCTTTTTAACTACTTTTTTTTCGATCCTCTATCTCTTGATAGCTTCTTTTTCTCTTGAGGGACCAGGGCTAAGATATTATGAGCTAAGATATTATGAAGTAATCCCTCAGGTAGGATTTTTATACCTAGTAAGTTTCTTATTGTGGTATTTGAGTAAACAAAAAGAGATGGTCTTGCAAGAAAAAAATGCTTTAATCGATAATTTATACCACCTTAATAAAGCTTTAGCTAAAGATAAAGATGAAATTGAGACTTATAACCAGAGCTTAGAAGAGCGTTTAAAATCTCAATCAATAATGATTAATCAAGCTACTTTAAAAGATGAAAAAAGGGAGATCGTAGGAGTAATTGAAGCATTTAATGATATTTCAAAATTTAAAGAGATGGACGAAGTAGACGCAGAGACTAATTCCTTGTTATTTCACGAATTAAAAACTTCTTTAACCATCATAAAAGGTTACGCCGTTATCTTATTAAGTGAAAAGTTAGGAAAGATTACCCAAGCTCAAAGAAATAGATTAACTAAGATTGAACAACAAGTAAATAGTTTGAATAATATGTCCAATAATTTATTAGAACTGCCTAAAATTGGTCTAGATAAAATAAGTTTAGAGAAAGTTTCTTTAAGCAAAATAATTAGAGAAACAGTGGATATCTTTAAAGAGGAATTTAAGAAGAAGGAACTTGATTTCAAATTAAAAGAAGATCAAGATTCTTATTGCATCTTAGGAGATGAACCTAGTTTAGAGAGGGTATTTGTTAATTTAATCGATAATGCTATTAAATACACTCCTTTTAAGGGAAAGATAAGGTTAGAATTAAAAGGCGGGGAAGATGAGATTAAAGTTTATCTTACTAATACTGGTCTAGGTATTTTGCCAGAAGAGTTGCCTAAAGTCTTTGATAAATTTTTTCGTTCTTCATTAGTTTCTAAAGATAAGAAAGGTATCGGTTTAGGATTAAATATCGTCAAGAAAATTTTAGATCTTCACCAAGCTCTGATTGAAGTTTCGAGTGAAGTAAATAAAAGTAGCCAATTTTGTCTTAGATTTAAAAGGTTAGGGTAAAGTGGTGATTTATTTAAAGAGGAAAGTTATGAAGAAGATTTTGATAGTCGAAGACGATCCAGACATCATTGATATTTTAAAAGTAACTTTAGAAGGTAAATATAAAATATTAGAGGCTTGCAATGGGATAAAAGCAGTCAATATGGTTTACGAACAAAATCCTGACTTAGTAATTTTAGATATTAATCTGCCAGAAATGAATGGTTACCAAGTATGCAGGTTATTGAAAGAAGACAAGAATTATCAATCTTTACCCGTTCTCATCTTAACTTCTAAAAGTCAAAAGAGAGATCGTTTTTGGGGAATGGAAGCTGGTGCAGATAAATATATTACTAAACCTTTTAATCCTGAGGAAGTATTGGATTGCATAGAAGAATTATTAATCAAGAAAGGTAAGTTTAGATGAGTGGGATTATCAAAAGAAGACAAGAATTATCAATCTTTACCCAACGAAGTATTAGACTGTCTAGAAGAATTATTAATCAAGAAAGGTAAGTTTAGATGAGTGATGGTTTATTAACTAAAGAAACACTTGAGGTTGAATTATTAAAGAAGAAAGTAAAAGGACTTTCTTTAATTGTGGAAATTATTAAAGATATTAACTCTACCTTAGATCTGGAATCACTTCTTAAAAAGATTATCGAAGGAGCTACTTTCATTTTAAATTCAGAAATTGGTTCGCTAATGTTATTTAATCAAGAGTTTAATTGCCTTACCATTAAGGTAGCCAAAGGATTAAGTAAAAAAGTGATCCAGGAAACAAGAATCAAAGTTGGGGAGAGTTTGTCAGGTTGGGTCTTTAAGCATGGGAAACCTTTATTAATCTCAGATATTGAAAAGGATAGCAGGTTTGCTAAAGAGAGCAGTGAAAAGTATTATAATAAATCTTTTATTGGCACTCCCCTCATTGTCAAGGATAAGGTTATGGGGGTAATCAATATTAATAATAAGATTTCTAAAGATGTTTTTGTGGTGGATGATCTTTGGTTATTAGAGACTTTTGCTAGCGAAGTAGCCATAGCTATGGATAATTCTAAGTTATATGAAGAAACAAAGAAAAGAGTAGAAGAATTATCTAATATGACTAAAGAACTTGCCGCCAGTAAGTTGGTTGTTTCTAAAGTTAATCTGCTTTTAGACAAGAAGCTTTATGATTTAACGCTCATTAATAAGATTAATAAAGTCGTAAATCCAGCTTCTCGGCATAAGGATGTGGTAATTGCGGTAGTTAAGGTAATAAACGAAATTATTGATTACCATATTCTTTCTTTTCTTTTAATAAATGAAGAAGAGGAGGGGGAATTATTCATAGATTCTCCCTACTCGTTAGATCAAGGATGCCTTAAAGAGATTAAGACCCAAGTTATAGAAAAGTATAATAATTTTTCAGATAGATTAGAGTTTAAAGAAAGTAAGGTCAAGGAAGTCTTTTTAAATTCTATGTTAGTAGAAACAAGCCAGGTAAGCAATGCTGAGATTGCTTCCATTTTATTCTTACCTATCAAGACAGCTAATAAAGTAGTGGGCCTGATCTTTCTGGGGCAATTTAAAAGAAAAGCCTTTAGCAAAGAAGATCTTCGACTTTTAACTTTGATCCGAGATCACTTAATGATAATTTTAGAAAATTCTCTGCTTTATGAAAAATTAGAGAAGCTATCTATTACTGATGGATTAACTAAGTTGGCTGTTCATAGACACTTTCAAGAAGCCTTGATTAATGAGCTAAAAAATGCAGCCGTGGATTCTCATCTTGTTTCATTATTTATGATTGATATTGATTATTTTAAAGAATATAACGATCGGTATGGGCATCCTACCGGAGATATTGTCTTGCGGGAAATTGCTCAAATCTTGTTAGAAACTACTCGAGTTACCGATATTGTGGCTAGATATGGTGGAGAAGAATTTGGAGTTATTTTGCCCTGGACAAATAAAGAAGAAGCTATTGTTTTAGGGAAAAGGATTGTTAAGAAGGTAGAAAGCTATAAATTTCCTAAAGAAAGTAATCAAAAAGGAAAGAGGATTACGGTAAGTATTGGATTAGCCACGTATCCTGATGATGCTTTAACTAATGTTGTTTTAATCGAGGAAGCAGATAAAGCTTTATACCAGGCTAAAAAGGAAGGTAAGAATCAAATTTGTTTTTGTAAAGATTTAATTATCGAGTATGTTCATAAACTACCTATTAAAGCTAAAAAAGTAGTGGTGCTCGGTGATTTTAATAATTGGTCGAAAGATAAACATTTCTTAGAAAATATTGGTGAATCGAAGTGGAGGATTAAGATTAAACTCTTTCCTGGCAGCTATAGGTATAAATTTTTAATCAATGAGACTATTTGGCTTTCTGATTCACAAGCTACTGAATATATAGAAGATGATACCGAAGAAAAAGTTTCTCTTTTGGTGGTGAAATAAAGATGAAGTTTACTTCTAAGATTCGGAATTTTGCTATTGTGGCTCACATTGATCATGGTAAATCAACTTTAGCTGATAGGTTGATTGAAGATACCAATACTTTAGGAAAGCAAAAAGTAGAAAAAGATCAAATCTTAGACAATATGGATTTAGAGAGAGAACGAGGAATTACCATAAAAGCTCATCCCATAAAGCTATCTTACCAAGTTGAAGCTGGTCAAGGCGAAACTTATATCTTAAATTTAATTGATACTCCTGGTCATGTTGATTTTACTTATGAAGTTTCTCGAAGCTTAGTAGCTACTGAGGGAATAATATTGTTAATTGATGCTTCTCAAGGAGTAGAAGCTCAAACCTTGGCTCACGCCAACTTAGCTAAATCCTTATTTAAAAAGATTATTCCTTGTATCAACAAGATAGATCTACCTAATGCTAATTTAGATTCTACCCTACACCAGATTGAAAAAGCGCTAAACTTAGATCCTGATGAAACTATCTTAGTCAGCGCTAAAGAAGGGATAGGAATTAAAGATTTATTAGAAGCTATTATTAAGAAAATTCCCCCACCCCAAGGAAATAAAAATGAACCTCTTCAAGCTTTGGTATTTGACTCCTGGTTTGATCCTTATAAAGGAGTAATAATCTACCTTAGAGTAGTCAATGGTTTGATTAAAACAGGAGATCAAATTATCTTGATGTCTAATCATAAAAGCTACATAGTTACCGAAGTAGGAGTATTAACTTTAGGTTTACACCCTAAGGAGAAATTAGAAGCAGGAGAAGTAGGCTATATCTTTGCTGGAATTAAGGATATAGAAGATGTGAACATGGGAGAGACGATTACTTTAAAGAGTAATCCTGCTTTACAATCTCTACCGGGTTATAAAAAAGAAAAACCAATGGTCTTTTGTAGTTTTTATCCTATAAATTCTTCTGATTATTCAAAATTAGGCGAGGCTTTTAAAAAATTAAGACTTAATGATGCTTCTTTTACTTACGAAGGAGAATCTTCTAATGCTTTAGGATTTGGATTTAAGTGTGGGTTTTTGGGAGTTTTACATAAAGAGATTATTCAAGAAAGGATAGAAAGAGAGTATAACATTGAGTCAATTCTTACTTCTCCTAATGTCTTGTATCAGATAACCAAAAAAGATCATAGTGTCATTGAAGTTAGTAATCCGGCTTTATTTCCTAATCCTGGTGAAGTCTTAAAAATGGAAGAGCCTTATATTTTAGCCACCATTATTACTCCTTCTGACCATATTGGTCCTTTGATAGATTTACTTAATAGTCGAAGAGGTAAGCAAAAATCTTTTGTCAGCTTAGATGACAAGAGAGTAATCCTTGCTTACGAGTTACCCTTAGCTGAAGTCATTATAGATTTTTACGATAAGTTAAAATCCTTGAGTCATGGTTATGCTTCTTTTGACTATGAACATATTGGCTATCGGGAAAGCAAGTTAGTTAAATTAGAGATTTTAATCTTAGGCGAGGTCATAGATGCTCTTTCCCTGGTAGTTTTTCACGAGAAAGCCCAGACCACAGGAAGAAGTATAGTCGAAAGACTACGCGGGATAATTCCTCGTCAGAATTTTGTTCTCCCTATTCAAGCAGCGATAGGTAGTAAAATTATTGCCCGAGAAACTATACCTGCCTTTCGTAAGGATGTAATAGCAAAATGTTACGGAGGGGACATTACCAGAAAGAGAAAGCTATTAGAGAAACAAAAATTAGGGAAAAAGAGATTGAAGCAAGTAGGAAAAGTAGCTATTCCTCAAGAAGCCTTTCAAGCGATCTTGAAGATTTAAAGAAATGAATTACTTGGTCATTTTTTTCGCGGTTATTATTTTTTTCTCTTCAAATTTATGGGCAGAGGAAAAGGTAATTATTGAACAGGCAGAAGAGTTAAGTTTTGAGGGTAAAGAAGAAAAAAGAGTGATCAATCTTACCGGTAATGTTAAACTTCTTCACGAAAAGACTACCTTGCAAGCCCAATCAGTCCAGTTTTTTCCACACCTGAAAAGATTAATTGCTGAAAAAGAAGTATCCTTAAAGGATGAAGATCAGGAAGTTTTTGGGGATACTTTAAGCTTAAATCTAGATAACTATCAAGGTCAAATGATCAATATCTCTTCTTATCATCAGCCTACTTTTTATAAAGGAAAGGTAGCCCATATTAAAGCTAAAAATCACTATGAGATTGAAGAAGGGGACTCAACTACTTGTCGATGTGAACAACCTCATTATACCATGGAAGCAGAAAGTATTGATTTAAAGATTAAAGATAGAGTTTTAGCTAAGCATATCTTTCTTAAGGTAGGGGGGACACCTATATTTTATCTTCCTTTTTGGTGGTCTTCTTTAGAAGACAAGCATACTCATTTGAGTGTTAAGCCTGGCTATAGCCAGATAAATGGCTGGACAACCTCAGTTAAGTATGGTTATTATTTAAATAAGCTAAATTCAGGTTTGTTGTTATTGGATTATTATGAGTTAAGGGGTTGTGGTTGGGGAATTAATCATGGGTATAACTTTAAAGATCAAGGTAAAGGAAGATTGAATTTTTATTACCTCAAAGAAAGAAAAGAAGATTTAAAGATTAAAAAGAGGTGGAATTTATCTAATTATTACTACCAAACTTTTCCTAATGATTTGACCTTGGTCTCTAATCTTAATTACATTAGTGATAAGTCTTTTAGTAAAGACTATCTGGAAAGTATGGATGGTTTTATAAATGAAATTACCTCAAGTATTTCCTTAACCAGGACCAGGCCAGCTTATACCCTTAGAGGTACTTATGACCGATATGATCTTTTAGATAGAGACAAAGACGAGATGATCAAGAAGAAAGAAAAATTGCCCGAGATCACTTTTGATACTAAAAAGTTAGAAATTAAGAGAAGTGGTTACTACTATAAAGTTTTTACTCAATTAGGAAGAACATATCAAGATCGATATTATCGTAATTTCTGGGAAGGAAGAGTAGAGTTTCTTAAAAGTTACTCTTTGAGAAGATATAAGATAGGCAAGTGGCTTTCTTTTTCTCCTTGTTTGGGAATAGAAGGGGATTGGAAAGATCAGGAGAGTGTTTATCAAGAGGATCCTTATTTTAATGCTCATTATTATACTAATCTTTCCCTGCCCATAAATTTTTATTCTGGAAAAATTAGAGTTATTCCTCAATATAGTTATAAAAGAAGTTTAAAAGATTTGAAGAGCAAAGAAAATGAAGTAAAGTTAAATTATCTTCATCCCCTGAGAAAGGGTATAAGTTTTAATACTACTTTTGGATATAACTTTTTAAAGAAGGAATATAATAATTTAATTTCTCAATTAACCCTAAAAAAGCAAGAGATTAAATTAAGAGATGGCTTAAACTTAAAAGAAGTTAGTTTTATTTTAAATAAAAATTATAGTTTAAAAAACCAGAAGATAGAGAGTATTGAGGGTTCTTTAACTTGTAATCTTGAAAAAAACAAGAAAGACTACTATCTATCTCTGGCTAATAGCTATGTGCCTGAAGTTACCTGGCAACTTAAGAGTAAGTTTTCTACCAACTTTATTAAATATTTACCATTAAGTATAGCTATTTGGTATGATTTAAAAAGACAAGAACTTCAACAAGGGGAAATAATCTTAAAGAGAGATCTTCATTGCTTGGAGTCAGAGTTAAATATTCAAAGATATAAGACTTATGGAAGTAAGCCATGGGAGACAAAAGTTTTATATAAGATTAACTTAAAAGAATTTAAGAGATTACAGTCGAGTATTTTTCAAGGTGGAAATGTAGGAAGTTTTGGCTGGGGAGATATTTTTACCAACTAAGATCCAAATAAATCAAGTTGGCAAAAAGTAGTTAAAGAAGACGGTAGTCCTTAGACCATAGACTCAAGACGGCCAGGGAAGGTTTTTGTTAATATATGCAATCTGATAAATAACTTGTATTTCCACCCCCTACCCCCGCCAGCGGGGGATAAGCTCGAGGCTGTCCCCCGCTGGCGGGGGTAGGGGGTGGATTTTCCCTACGAGGTATGTCAACTTAATTAATGGATTGCATATAACTACTATAGTAGTCAGAAAATAAAGATAACTGAAGGCTGAACGTTTATTTTTATAAGGAGTTTTAATGTTAAGACAAGATATAAATATCCAACAAAGACAAATCTTAATTCCTCAACTCCAGCAAAGTTTAAAGATTCTTCAACTTTCAAATGTAGAATTAATAGAGGAAATTAAGAATGAAGTGTTAGAGAATCCTTTTTTAGAAGAAGTAGAAGTATCTCCTTTGGAAAGGTTAGAAGATTTAAAAAAAGAAAGGGACTTGGAAAAGGTTATCCATGATCTCGAAGAAGAGGCAGCAATATCTGGAACTTTAAAGAATCCAGATAATATCGTGAGAGAATCTCAAGGCATCGAATGGTTAGCTTCAGAAGAAGATACTTTATACCATTACTTACTCCATCAACTTCAACTTCTCTCTTTAAGTGAAAAAGAATTCCTTATTGGCAGACTCCTTCTAGAAAGAATAACACCTAATGGCTATTTAGAGGGTGACTTAGAATCTATTGCCGAAATAGTTAAAGAAGAAGTTAAGGCGGTAGAAGAGGTTTTACAGAAGATTCAGAACTTTGAACCTCCAGGGATAGGAGCAAGAAATTTAGAAGAAAACTTACTTATCCAAGCTAATTATTTAGGCATATTAGATCAAAACTTAGAGCAGATTATCAAGAGTTATCTACTTAGTATCCAGAAAGGCGAATATAAGAAGATTGCTTTGGGTTTAAATATTTCTCAAGAAAGAGTGCTGGACTATATTAGCCAGATTAAGACTTTAGAGCCCAAACCTACCAGGCTTTACGGAAGAGCAAATCCTTTATATCTAGTGCCAGATGTCATCATTACCAAACAAGATTCTAGCTATCTAATAGAATTGTATAACGATTGGTTGCCTCCTCTTCAGATTAGTTCATACTACACCTTCTTATTAAAGAAGGAAGATATTCAAAAGGAGATTAGATCTTATCTCATCGAGCGATTAAAGAAAGCTAAATGGTTTCTCAGAAGTATTGATCAACGTCAGCAAACTATTTTAGCTATTGCTGAGGCTATTTTTAGCTATCAGAGGGAATTTTTAGAAGACGGGCCAGATAAGTTAAAAGCTTTAAAGATGGAAAGCATTGCTAATTCCCTGGGAGTTCATTTAAGTACAGTTAGTCGAGCTGTGGCTAATAAATATCTTCAAACACCACTTGGTTTTTTTAGCTTTAAATACTTCTTTGCTGGTGGAAAAGAGAATGCTTCTGGCGAGAAAGTTTCTAAAGTAGGGATCAAGGAGATCTTAAAGAAAATTATAGATCAAGAAGAAAAAGATGCTCCTTTAAAGGATGAAGAGATTATTGGAAAGCTTAAAGAGCAGGGTTTTAAGCTGGCTCGTCGCACGATAGCTAAATATAGAGAAGAGTTAGGCGTCCTTCCTTCAAATTTAAGGAAAAAGAGATCAGGTTAAAAAAGGAGTAAAGTAAGAAATGAAAGTTACCGATGAAATTATTAAAAGTCGTCTTGAAAAATTAGAAAGACTAAAGGAAGAAGGAATAGATCCTTTTGGAGGCAGGTATGAAGTTAATAGTAATTCCCAAGAGATTAAAGAACATTTTAAAGAGGGGGAAGAAAAGACAGTCAAGATAGGAGGAAGAATTATCTTTCTTCGTCAACATGGGAAGGCTTGTTTTGCTAACATCAAAGATGCCAAAGGAGAGATTCAAGTTTATGCTAAATATGATCTTTTAGGAGAAAAGAATTATCGTTTTTTTACTAAGTTAGACATAGGAGACTTTATCGGGGTTTCAGGTAAAGTCTTTAGAACCTTAAAAGGAGAGATTACTATCTCCGTAGAAGAGTTTACTTTTTTAACTAAGTCCTTACATCCACTTCCAGAAAAGTATCATGGACTGCAGGATGTTGAGCTTCGTTATCGTCAAAGATACTTAGATTTAATGGTCAATAAGGAAGTGACGAATGTTTTTATTCTTAGAAGTAAGATTATTCATAAAATAAGGGAATTTTTAAATAAAGAAGATTTTTTAGAAGTAGAAACACCAATGATGCATCCTATTGCCGGAGGTGCCCTAGCTCGTCCTTTTGAAACTTATCACCATGCTTTAAATATGAAGCTTTTTTTAAGAATTGCTCCTGAGTTATATTTAAAGAAGTTAATCATAGGGGGTCTTAATAAAGTTTATGAATTAAATCGTTGTTTTCGCAATGAAGGAATCTCTATTAAACATAATCCAGAATTTACCATGATCGAGATTTATCAAGCTTTAGCTGATTACTTAAGCATGATGGATCTCACCGAGAGATTAATAAAATTTGTGGCTTTAGAAACCTTAGGTTCTTTAAAGTTATCCTATCAAGGTCAACCAATAAACTTAGAGGAACCTTGGAGAAGAATGACCTTATTAGAGGCGGTCAAGAAATACACTGGAGAAGATTTAACTTCTTTGGACAAAGTGAAAGAATTGGCTTTAAAGTTACAAGTAGAATTTCAAGAAGAAGAAAATGAAGGAGAAGTCTTAGACCATATCTTTGGAAAATATGTCGAGCCAAATTTAATAGCCCCTACTTTCATTATGGATTATCCTACCGTAGTTTCTCCTTTAGCTAAAAAGAAGAAGGATCCTTTGTGGGTAGAAAGGTTTGAATTATACATGGCGGGACAAGAACTCGGTAATGCTTATTCAGAATTAAATGACCCTTTCGAGCAAAGGGAAAGGTTTAAAGCTCAGAAAAAGGAAAAGATGGATGAAGATTTCTTGCAAGCTTTAGAATATGGTCTTCCACCTACCGGCGGGTTGGGGATTGGTATTGATAGATTAGTCATGATCTTAGCTGATGTTTCTTCAATCAAAGAGGTAATATTATTTCCCCAGCTTCGACCTACAGAAGATTAAATATTTACTTTATTTTTAAGGAGGAAAAAAGTGATTCAGTTATTAGTAAAAGGTGGCGTGGTAATGATTCCCATCTTTATTTGTTCAATTATCGCTCTGGCTATTATCATTGAAAGAGCTTATGTCTTAATAAGACTTAGAAGAAGATCCAAAGAATTTATGCCTAATTTGAGAATGATCTTAGAGAAAGAAGATTATCAACAAGCCAAATTTTTTTGCGAGGAAGAAGATTTTATAGTGGCTTTGATCTGGAAAGAAGGTTTAGAGAGAATCTTACAAAAAAAGAAAGATTTCAAAGAAGTAATAGCTCATAAATCAGAAGATTTAGTCTTATCCTTAGAAAAAGGGTTAAATACTTTAGCTACCGTAGCTCATATTTCTCCTCTTTTAGGATTATTAGGGACCGTGACCGGAATGATCAGAGCTTTTATGGTCGTAGAGCAGTTAGCAGGAAGAGTTAACGCCACTTCTTTAGCTGGAGGGATTTGGGAAGCTTTGATTACTACCGCCGCTGGATTAGTAGTAGCTATTCCAGCTATGGCTGCTCACCATTATTTAGTAGATGGAATCAATCATGTAATTAAAGAGATAGAGGAAGACTCCTATCAGTTAGTAAGCTTGATTGGTGATAAAGATAAACCATCAGGAGATCTTTTATGAAGTTTAGGAAAGTTTTAGTTTTAAAGGCTCGTCTGGATATGGCTCCATTAATTGATGTTGTCTTTTTACTACTGATCTTCTTTTTGTTAACCTCCTCTTTTGTTTTACAACCAGGAATTAAAGTAAAGTTACCTAAAGCTAAAACTACCGAGATATCAAAGGAAGAAGAAGTGTATATTACTATTGATAAGGATAACTTTCTTTATCTTAATGAAAAGTTAATCCCTGAAGAAGAATTAAATAAGAGATTGCTAAGGCTGGCTAGCGAAGATCCTAATAAGTTAGTCATTGTCAAAGCAGATCAAGATGTTCGACATGGAAGGGTAGTCGGAGTATTAGATCAGATAAAAAGATCAGGTTTAAGTAAATTAGCCATTGCTACTCAGCCAGAGGAAGTAAAGAGTCAAGATTAAAGGTGGAAGATAGCCAAGAAGGAAGGGTTAATGAAAGAAGTAAGATTTACTAAATTTCTCATGATTTCTATGTTTATTCATCTTGTTTTTGGACTAATATTGTCGAGAGTACCTATAAATTATAATCGATCTTCTACTTTTAAAGTAATTGAAATCTCTTTAATAGATCTTGTCCCTGATAATTATTTAGTAATTGCTAAAGGCATGGTCAAAGAGATTTGCGAAAGAAAAGAGATGTTAAAATTTAAGGAGAAGAACAAAAGTAGTGAGGTAAAACTTACCTCACTGTTAGAGAGTTTTCAAGCTAAAAAGGAAGGAATGATAGAGGAAGATCCTTTAATTTTAAAGAAGTTAGAAGAGGTTAAACCTAAAAATCGTTTAAAAGAAGACTTTATTTCTAAGCAAGTCTCTATCACTAAGGAAATATTGCCGTATCAATTAAATTCTGGTTTGGCCATGGCCAAAGACATAGAGGAGGAAATGCCTATTTCTTTTCCTCGGGCTAAAGAGAAGGAAAGACTAATGATCCAAGAAGATAAAGATTTATTAAATAATATTACTTGCACCACTAAGATTAGCGGCCCTGTATTTCTTAGAAAAATTTTACATCAAGAAAATTTCCCCATTCCTTCTTGGTTAGAAAGAGAAGGAATTACTTGGCGAGGTAAATTTAAATTTTGGGTGCTGCCCGATGGTTATGTAGATAAGGTCTCAGTAGAAGAGTCTTTTGGTGATAGAAGGGTAGATTCTTTAGCTTCCCAAATTATTTCGAAATGGAGATTTTCAAAACTCCCAGATTATTTAAAGGAAAAAGAAGAGTGGGGGTTAATTGATCTAAAAATCTTGTTGAGATAACGACCTAATCTTACTAAGGAGGAATACTATGGCCAAAATATTGATTGTTGATGATGAAAAGGACTTAGCTATTACATTAGGGGATATCCTTGAACTTGAAGGGCATCAGGTAACCTCAGTATTAGATGGGTATAAGGCAATTGAGGAGACAAAGAATACCCATTATGACCTTGTCCTGATGGATATTAGATTGCCCGGGATAAATGGGGTGGAGACATTTATCCAGATTAAAAAGATTGACCCGAAGGTAAAGGTAGTGATGATGACCGGGTTTGCGGTAGAGGATTTGATTGAAGAGGCAATTAAACAAGGGGCTTATGCCTGCATCCATAAACCATTTGATTTACAGAAGGTGATAAAATTAATACAAGAGGTTATCAGCGAAAACAAAAAGGTAATCTTAATTGCTAATGGTGATAGCAAAACAAGGGAAGAGGTCCAGTCGGCACTTGCTGAAAAAGGTTATCGCACCTGCACAGCCAGGGACAGCAAAGAAGTACTTACAAAACTTAAAGAGAAGTCCTATCATTGTATCTTAGCTAAATATAAGTTTGCCTGAAGTAAACGGCTTAAGGATATTAGAAGATGCAAAGAAATTATATCCTGATATTGTGGTTATTATTATGGCGGATTGCGACTTATCTGAGATGCTCAAGGATAAAAAGCAATTATCTGTTTATGCGTATATCAAAAAACCAATTGATATTGATGAATTAACTAAGCTACTCAAGGAGGCGAATCTGTAAATAGGAGGTGAATCAAGGTGCGATATACAGTTATTATTGAAAATGGAAGAGAGTCTGGTTATGTTGCTTTTTGCCCTATATTAAAGGGTTGCGTATCGCAAGGTGCTACAAAAGAAGAATCTTTAGCTAATCTTAAAGAGGCAATGGGCGGGTATCTTGAAGCCCTTATTGAAGATGGAATAAAATGTAACTACTCATAAAATTGGGGGAAAAACCATAAAGATAAACCACAAAGTTCACAAAGAAAATTCACAAAGTTCACAAAGATTTACAATATAATTCATTTTCATTCATTCTTTGTGTCCTTTGTGCTTCCTTTGTGCACTTTGTGGTTAAATATTTCCGAAAAGATTTTGAGTAGTTACGAATGAATTAAGGAGGCAAAAACAATGTATTTTCCAACAACTAATGCCGAGGAGATTGTTAACATCGTTTGCGGTATGGAGATAAGGGACACAGATGTCGTCTTGATCCTGCTTGGCGAAAAGGATATGCCGGATGTTACCCGGATGATTTCGGGGCTGAATGAAAGTGGGTTAAAGTTTTTTGGCGGGGTCTTTCCCGGTCTTATTTACGATGACAAGAAATATGAACAAGGGGCGGTGATTAAGGTTTTGCCGGCATTAGCCGGTCCGTACTTGATTAAGGGGCTTGACACTGAACAGATTGAGATACCCGATTTTTTCAGCTACCCAAACAAAAAATATACGGCTATGGTTCTTGTAGATGGGCTGACCTCAAATATCGCCTTATTCCTTTCCCAACTGTTTGACCGGCTGGGCAATTCTGTCCATTATTTTGGTGGTGGGGCAGGTTCTATTACCCTCAAACCACAACCCTGCCTTTTTTTACTCGGGAGGGATTTGTCCAGGATGCCGCCGTGGTTACCTTTATCAAAGCACAATGTAAACTTGGTGTTGCCCATGGCTGGAAAAAACTTGCCGGACCCATTGTCGCCAACAAAACCTGTAAAAATGTAGTCATGGAACTAAACTGGAAAAACGCCCTTACCGTGTACCGGGAAATAGTAGAAGCTGATTCAGGGATTAAGCTATCTATAGAAAACTTTTATGATCTGGCAATGCGGTATCCCTTTGGGATATACAAAGAAGGGGCTGAGGATATTGTGCGCGACCCGATTATGACAAATGAGAAGGGAGAATTAATCTGTGTAGGTGAGGTGCCTGAGCATAGTCTGTTAAACATCTTAAAGGGTGAGCCGGACTCCCTTATTCAAGCCGCAGGCAAGGCAGCTAAAGAGGCTTGCGGAAAAGAAATCCATTGTCCTTTGGTGGCTGACTGCATCTCAAGGACACTTTTCCTGAGAGAGGATTTTATCAGAGAATTAGCCGCTGTAAAGGAAAATCTTGTGGTGTCAGACGCGTCTGGAACAGGTGAGCAAGGTATTCCCGCAGGCATGTTGACCTTAGGTGAAATCTCATCTTACGGTGAGACAACATTAGAGTTTTTTAATAAAACTATTGTGATAGGAGGATGTTATAAATAAAAATGATCGGTCAGGGGGAAAAAGAATTACCTTTGATGATATGATAAGTATCCCCCGCTGGCGGTAGCTGGGGGTGGAATCTCATCCACTGGTGGGGATTAGGGTACTGATATTTGGCGGCAGAAGGTTGAGAGGCTTTGAATATCCCCCGCTGGCGGGGGTAGGGGGTGGAATGAACTCTGATAATACAAATAACTTTGGCTATCAAAAAGAATTACAGCCTTTTGCAAATACCTTGCGTAAAAATATGACAAAGGCTGAGGCTTGTTTATGGAAATTTGTTTTACGAGCCGGCAATATGAAAGGATTTATCTTTCGCAGACAAAGACCGGTTTTAAAATATATTGCTGATTTTATGTGTAAAGAATTAATGTTAGTGATTGAGGTAGATGGGATAACACATCAACAGGAAGAAGTAAATGAAAAAGATAAAATTAAACAAAAAGATTTGGAATATGCAGGATTTAAAGTAATACGATTTAATGATGAGGAAGTATTAAATGATATTGAAAATGTGAGAAGAGAAATAGAATTTAATGTTGAGGAAATTCAGGGAAGGAAGGAGATTCCACCCCCTAACCCCCGCCAGCGGGGGACAGCCACCCCCTAACCCCCGCCAGCGGGGGATATTGCCTGCTGAGGGAGTAGAGCACCCCTGGCAGAGGTCACTAACCCCCGCCAGCGAGGGATATAATAAGTGTTGAAGAGTAATGAGTCAGTGATTGGGGGAATTTGTTTTAGCGGAGTGAACTTCACACACCCCTAAATCCTTTCTTGAGAGAGGTTAGTGGATTATATCCCCCGCCAGCGAGGGATAGGGTACTGATATTTGGCGGCAGAAGGTTGAGGCTCCGAATATCCCCCGCTGGCGGGGGTTAGGGGGTGGAATCTCCTTCCTATAGAAATCCCTCCCCCAATCACTGACACATTACGTTGAAGAAACAAGATATCGGGTACGACTACTACCCATTTAATCAAAATAATTTCGATTTGTGCAGTCAAGCAGCTATTTTGCAGAAGTCTTCAGATATTATAAAAGGAGGGTGTTATGAATAAAAATGACCAACCGATATTAGATAATCTATCATTGGTCTATGAGCTATCCCTTTCTATCGGCAAGTCATTAGATTTGGTGGCAAATTGTGAGGGCTTCCTGAAAACCCTTATGTCCCGAAAAAATCTTTCTTATGTCTCTGTCTGGATAAAAAACAAGTATCTGCCGGATGAAACAGATGAAAGTTGGGCTACCCTGGTTTATGCCCATCCTCTGGCTCGGGTAGGGGAAAAACGGATTTCTGTTGAACACCCCATCTTTTCGTTATTAAAAGGCAAGGATGTTCTCTTCGTTTCATCTGCCGAGGATACCTTTGCCCAATTACTTGTTAGCGAAAAAGGGATTACAGAAGGGGGACTGCTCATATTCGCCTTAGGAGAGATAGGTGTGTTAAAACTTTTTTCTCTTGCAAAAATATCGGAAGAAGAAATCAATCAACTTAAAGCACTAATCTACAAGTTCACTATTTCTATTGAGGGTTGCCTTGCATATCAGCAGACATTAAGAGACCAAGAGCACCTTGAGGAGTTGGTAAAAGAACGTACCGAGAAGTTGGCAGAAAGCGAGGAACGCTTCAGTCAGGTAGCCGAAAGTGCTGATGAATGGATATGGGAAGTCAATGCAGATGGGTTATACACTTATGCCAGTCCTATCGTAGAAAAAATATTGGGCTATAAACCAGAAGAAATTGTCGGAAAGAAACATTTTTATGATTTTTTTGCTCCGAATATAAGGGTAGAATTTAAAAAAGCAGCCCTTGATGTTTTTGGCAGAAAAGAAACTTTTACAGGATTTATTAATCCCAATGTCCACAAGAATGGCAATTTAGTTATCTTGAAAACAAGTGGATTGCCAATCCTGGATGAGAAGGGGATTCTTCTTGGATATCGAGGTGCAGATGCAGATATTACTGAACAAAAACAAATGGAGGAAAAGATTATAAAGGCAGAAAAACTTGCCGCCGCTGTTCAGATTGCCTCTGAGGCTGCCCATGAAATAAAAAATCCATTAGCCGTTATTAAGGCTGGGCTTTATTACTTAGAAAAAATTCTGCCTGAGAATGAGACGGCTCAAAAGACACTTTTCCGAATGAATGAAGCCACACAAAGGGCAGTTACCTATATTAATGACCTGCTGAATTTCTCAAAACCACCTGTCATGGCGTTAAAACCGGTTGATCTCCATAAGGTTATTGAGGACTCTATTAACGAACTACATCAAGAGATGTTAACCGTGATAGAAATAGAGAAGGATTTCGCCCTTGATGTGCCACTTCTAACAGCAGATCCTGACCAACTCAAACAAGTCTTCGTCAATCTCATCAAGAATGGGGTTGAGGCGATGAGGGAAAAGGGAAAATTAAAAATTAAAAGTGAAAAATTAAAAATTAAGGAGGAAGAGATTGTTCAGGTAAGCATTTCTGATACGGGTAGAGGGATAACAAAGGAAGACCTGAAACATATCTTTGACCCGTTTTTTACCACAAAAGGTAAAGGCACAGGATTAGGTTTAGCCATTTGTCAACGCATTATTGAGGCACATAAAGGCGGGATTGAGGTTAAAAGCGAGGTAGGGAAGGGGACGATGTTTGTGGTTAATTTGCCGGTGCCAGCCATTGACAGGGAGGTTATTTGAATGAAGGATACACTCTCAGAGATAACTAATAGAATTGTGGATGAAATAGCTCCTGATAAAATTATTCTTTTTGGTTCAAGGGGGAAGGATGGAGGGACACAGGATAGTGACTATGATATTTGCATATTAAAGAGTGGTGTTGAGAACAGAAGAGTGCTTGAAAAGAGAATCTACCGGAGACTCTTTGGTGTGGGAGCGGCTGTGGATGTCATAATCGAAACCCCTGAGAAGTTTAAGGAATTGAAGGATAAATGGTTTCTTGTTCACAGTGAGATTGCAAAATTTGGGAGAGTGGTTTATGAAAGATAAGGAATTTGTTCTGGAATGGTTGAAGAGAGCAAAAAGCCATCTTGCAAGGGCAAGGATGGGCAAAACATCTGAAGAAGTATTGTACGAAGACCTTTGCTTTGACTGTCAACAGGCAGTTGAAAAGACTATAAAGGCATTGCTCATCTCCCGCAATAAAAAATTTCCATGGACCCATTCTATTGCAAAACTATTAGAGTTAGTCTTAGAAGAAGGCATTGAGATTCCTGACAAAGTCAAAATGGCAATAGACTTAACAGACTATGCAGTAAGAACAAGATACCCTGGAGAGATAGAACCGGTTGACGAGGAAGAATATGAGGAGGCATTAATACTTGCAGAAGATGTGTATAATTGGGCAGATAAACTTATACTCGATGTTCAAGTTTTTTGATCTGTGCAATTAGAAATCACCACATACTTGAACTGTTTGACTTGTAATTAGGGTGATTTACCGCAAAAACACAAAGATTCTTGATTTATATGGTTACGGACATGGATAAACCCTGTCCCTACAACGGAATATCAACAAAAATTGTAGAGACATCTCTGCCAGAGGTGCTACCTCCTTGTGGGTGTCCGTTTTTAAGGCTAACAGTACAAATCGAAAAAACTTAAACATTGAGTAATAGGAGAGTGTTATGAATAAAAATGACTTTGAGAAATTGGTAAAAGAACGGACAGATATTAATGACCTGCTGAATTTCTCAAAACCACCGCTGCTTAATCTGAAACCGGTTGATGTCCATAAGGTTATTGAGGACTCTATTAACGAACTACATCAAGAGATGTTAACCGGGATAGAAATAGAGAAGGATTTCGCCCTTGATGTGCCACTTCTAACAGCAGACCCTGACCGACTCAAACAAGTCTTCGCCAATCTCATCAAGAATGGGGCTGAAGCCATGGAGGAAAAGGGAAAATTAAAAATTAAAAGTGAAAAATTAAAAATTAAGGAAGAAGAGATTGTTCAAATAAGTATTTCTGATACGGGTAAGGGGATACCAACAGAAGAGTTAAGTCGTATCTTTGACCCGTTTTTTACCACAAAAGGTAAAGGCACAGGATTAGGCTTAACCATCTGTCAACACATCATTGAGGCACATAAAGGCACAATTGAGATCAAAAGCAAGGTAGGGGAAGGAACGATTTTTGTGGTTAAGCTTCCGGAAATTACGCCGTAGTTGAAAATTTTAATGCAATAATACTCATAAATTGTAATTGAAAATTACCCATTAAAAGAACCGAAAAAGATGTAAAATGCCTTTAAAAAAAAGAAAGAAAAATAACTACTGCTGCTATGGAATAATCTCTGACCTTTACTATGGAATTTATTTTAACTTTGAGGCCATTTAAACGCTGGCTGGCAAAAGTTGGTTATGAACGAGTGCAGGAAATTGAAAATCCTGAATTGGCAACTAAACGGACAAGAATGCTTTACAAACTCAAGGGATATTCTGATGACTGGATAGAAAAAAGAATGCGCGGAATTGCCATTCGTGAAGAGTTAACTGATGAGTGGCAAAAACGAGGAGCAAAAGAACAAAGAGACTATGAAATTTTAACCGCGGATTTGGTATAACTCCAAGCGAATATAAAAAATTGAAGAGATTAGAAAGAGAAAAATTTGTTTTCTTCTAAGTATTCTTTAATATTTTGCACAAATACCTCAGCCTTTTCTATGAATGGTTCAGCTTGCTCATAGGTAAGTTCAGCATATTCGCGATAATCCCCTCTCTGTCTTAATTCAAAAGCCTTGTTTATTGAATACCCTATCTCCTCAGAAAATACTTTACCTTTAATAAATCGCTTATTGAAGTAAGATAAAACTCCACTATGTTTTGACGATGTAAATGGCTCAAATATTATTAATGCGAGAACTGCATAAAACATTCCATAATAAGCACGATTGATAACTGAACGCGAACTTTTCTTCGCAGAGAGTAAACAAGTTGCTTCCTCAATGCTTTCTTTAGCTTGTTTTAATCTGTATTTAGCTAGTTGAAACTGCTTGTCTTCAATCGTCAAATTTGAACACCTTCTTTCTGGATTATTTTATAAATAGGTGATTCCGACATCGGGCCTTCTTCTATCTCATCCCTACCAAATATAATTATAGACATAAAAGTGTCCTTTTCAAGATTAATCTTAAAAACAATATCATCTATCTGTGATTCTATTTCAGAAGTAATCTTCTCAACTTCAACCATTACATCTATATCTGATTCAGGAGTATCTTCACCTCGAGCTTTTGAACCAAAAAGGCGAAAGTCTACAATCTTAAATTTCTGGGATAGCATCTCTTTTAAATTTCTAAGAGCTATCCTTTCATTTTTTTTTAATGATAAGTTTAATTCTGAACTACTTTGCAATTTATCCATTTATCACCTGCTGCTTAAGATACTTATTAATGAAAATTTGACCTAGAGCAAATTAATCTGATGGCCAACGAGTTTATCTTTTATTGCTCGGTATTATTTCCTATGTCTAGTTTTTGTTAATAACTACTATTAAGATTCTTACAACCTTCTCACTCGCTTTCCCATCCCCTTACCATAAATTTTGTTTATCTTAACCACAGGAAATTATTTCTTATACACCAAAAGACTATTTTCAAACCTTTGAGAAGTGAAGATAACTCTTTCTCTGCCATACCCATACTGAGTCATAATTTGATACCAGTGGTCACTAATAGTGCGAGCTATGTTTTCCTTAGAAGTAGGAGCAAGAAAGGTAGAAAAAGTAAAGCTTTCTACCCCTCTTTTTTTAAGATTACGAAGGAGATGATGAAGAGATTCTTCATTTCTTACCCAGAAGAAACATTTTTCATAGAAGATAGAAGCACATTCTTGTGGTAACCACCAAACATCGGTAATTATTATTTGAGAGTTGAGATCTTTCAAAGATTTTATCTCTTTTAGGATAATATTTTCTTCTTTAAAGTTTTTATAAATTCCTATACCTTGAATAAGGAAGCTAATTAAGCAGAGAAGAATAAATATCTTTTTAGTAATCTTAATTAAGGTAGGTTTAAGATTGAGGTTATTTAAAGAGTAATAAGTAGATAAAGATAAGATGATTAATAAAGGATAAAGAGGTAATAAAAATCTTGGTCCCCATTGTTTATCTCCAAACCCAGGAGGAGTAAATAAGAAGAAGATATAAAAAAGAGAAGTGTAAAAGAGTAAATTCAATCGATCGGGAGATTGTTTTTTTAAAAAGGTAGGAATATTTAAAACTATGATTATCAAAAAAGGAGAAGTAACCAAGAGACCAATAATTCTGGAAAAGCCACATAAACAAGCTATATATGCAGATACAAATAAGATCAGGATAAGCATCATAAGGATGATATTATTTAATCTTCTTAACTTAGGAATTACCTGGAAAGAGAGGATTAAAAAGGTTAAGAAGAGAAAGAGTAAATTTATACTTCGATTGATACCGGTATCAAATAATAAATGATAAAGATCTGAGATTTTGCTCTTTACTAAATAAAGGACTGATTTAGTTTCATACAAGGAGCAATTAATGGAAGCATGAGCACCAATAAGATTTCCAAAAACAGTATAATTGTAACACAAAAGAGGAGAAGTAGCTAATATTAACCCTAAGCTAATAATAGAGATATTTAATAGTTTTTTAGAATAACTTGAAGAATCAATTAAGAAATAAGAGACTATGGTAGCTACAAAGAAGAATACTATTTCTAATCTAAACCAGAGACTAATACCAAATATTAACCCAGAAATAAAGAGTTTAGATATCTTCTGGTCTTTATCTTTAAAGAAAAGATAAAAAGCCAAGAAAGAGAGAAGCATAGCTAAAGAATGTTCCCAAAAGACAGAGCTGTAAAAGAAAATAGGAGTGCAGAAACCAGCTACTAAGATGATCAAGAAAGAGTTTACTTTGGTGATAGACCAGAAGAGTTGGTAAATTAAAAAGATGGTCAAGACAGAGGATAAAAGAGGAAGGATGTATAGACCAAAGGATCCTATTATCTGGTAAAGAAAAGAAGAAAAAAAAGAGAAAGCTATAGGAAAGATAAGATAAAATTTTTTATCTTTTTCATAACAAGGGGGAAATCTAAGAGGAAAATGCTTATGATCTGAATCTAAGTACTCTCCTGGATATTCAATTTGAAGTTTTCCCCAATGATGCTTAATTAAGTTTTGAATTTGGATAAATTTAGCGGCATTATCGCCACTAAAGAAGACTTGATGGGAAGAAAAAGAAAAAGTTAAGGTAAAGTAGATGACACCTATTAAGATTATAGATAAGATATTTTTATTCATCTTACTACTTAAACTTCTGTAATAAAGAATTTAACCGAAGCCTTAAAGGAAATATTAAATTTTGTAATAAAATCTTAAGAGTTAGTTTAGAATCACCAAATTTTCTATCTTCAAAGATGATAGGTATTTCTTTAATGGAAAAGTTATTTTTTTGGCTAGCTATGTAAAGAATTTCTGAAACCAAAGAAGGTCCTTGAGAAATAAGCTTATCTAATCTTATCTTAGCTAAGACTTCTTTTCTAAAACAACGATATCCAGAGGATGGATCTCTTACTTTAAGTCCTAAGATTAATCTTAGGTATACATGGGCAAAAAGGCTTATCCATTTTCTGATAATATGACGATATTTTTCTGCTCCTCCTTTAATAGTTCTTGAACCGATAACCAGATCATAGTCTTGAATTTCTTTTAAAAATTCAGGAATATAAGAAGGATCATGGGATAAGTCAGCATCCATCTCTATTAGACAATCAATCTCTTTTTCTTGGAAAGAGTAGAGCATTCCTTCGATTCCAGCCAGGCCTCTACCTCGTTTTCCCTGGCGGTGAATTATCCTTATTTGAGTATTACGAAGAGCTAATTTATCGACAATCTTTCCTGTGCCATCAGGGGAGTTATCGTCTACCACCAAGATAAGACAACTTATGTTTAGACTTAAGATCTGGTTAATTAATACTTCGATATTTTTAGCTTCGTTATAAGTAGGAATTAAGATTAATGGTTTGGACATATAGGCATCACCTTAAGTCTTTAAAGGGTGTTTTTTTAATTGTTTTGATGATAATAATGACCAAGATTGAGCCTATTGCTAAAAGAGTAAGAATCTTTAAAAAGATTTCAATGCTTTTTACAGTAATAAAAGGAATGCCTTGCCTGGTAAAGACCCAACCTACTTCCTTTTCAACTTGAAGAGTGTGCTTATTTATTAGTTGGATTGCGACGAAATGAGTTCCTTGAATTAAAGGAGCTTTAAGGATTAAACTAAGTTTTTTAGTCTCCTGGTCATAATTATAAGGAAGTGTTTTTTCGTCCAAGGTAGCTGTTATTTGATAGTTACTTAAATTAACAGGTTCTTTAAGCAGGGCAAAAATCTTAGGTTTTTTGTAAAATGTCCAGGTAGCTAAAGGTGGATTTAAGTAGTCGACTTCTAATGGTTTAATATTTAAGATTGAAGCAAATTTTTTTAAATCAAGATTATTATGTATTTCTAAACGATTTAAATTAAAAGGATCAGCCTTTAAGGTATTAGTTCCTCCATGACAGGCTAATAAAGCCTCGTATCCATATTCCTTAGCTTTTTCAATCGTCACTTGGTCGTATTTACCATAAGGATAAGCTAAGTATTTTACTCTTTTATTTAGTTTTTTCTCAATAATCTTCTTTGATTCCAAGAGTTCTCTTTCTAATTGTTTAAGATAAGATTTTTTTATTTCAGTCTTAAAATTTCTTACCAGGGCTCTAGGGTAATGGGTTTTTGAATGTCCCTGGGTATCAATTATTTTACTTGCTTCCATCATCCTTATTTTTTCCCAAGAAAAATCTTTATTTACAAAATTAAGGGTTAAAAATAAGGTAGCTGGAAAGTTAAATCTTTTCAAATAAGGAAAAGCTACCTCATAAACAGTCTTACACCCGTCATCGATAGTAATGACTACTGATTTTTGAGGAAGAGGTAGTTTAAGTTTTAAAGCTTCTATTAGCCTTTCTAAGGGTATCACTTGATAACCCTGAGAAGCTAAGAATTGAAGTTGTTCCAAAAATTGTTGAGGTGGAATATTTATTCTTCTATAATTTTTTTTACAAAAACTATGGTAAGTTAAGATAGGTATAGTCTGGGAAGCAGTAGAGGTATTAACCAAAAATAAAGATAAAAAGGTTAAGGAGATAAGATAGAAAAAAATATTTTTTTTCATAGCTTCTCCTTCTTAAATAAATCTTTTAGATGATAAATTCTTACTTCAGAGACTTCTTTTTTATCAACATTCTTAAAAAAAGCTAAGGTTTTAGAGAAAGAAACAACACAATGTTCAAACCAGTATTGAAAATAAAGGCCTCTATTTTCCTTAATTACCAAGATAGGTTTTATCTTAGATTCTATCTTGACAAGAAGAGGTGAACTTTCTAAAGGAAAGTGGGGGAATTTAGTTATATATTTTTGAGTATCGACTAATAAGTAGTGGTAACCCTCACCATACAAATCTTTTAAATTAGCTAAATTCTTAATACTGCGAATATCCTTGACTAACTTAGGGTCTTTAACATAAAAAAGAGAAACTTGTTCGTGAGTAGTAATATGTTTTAAATCTTTTAAACTTTCTAAAAATTTAAATGACTCCCTTAAACCCGAATTTAAACTTAAGATATTTCTTATCTTAGGTACGGAGAAGATACCAATTAAGATCAAGATAAGGATCAAGATCTTCTTTTTACGGGATGTTGAGGACTTAATTAAATCTTCTAAAGACTTAGCGATAATTAAGAAGATACTTGGTAGAGCAATAACAAAGAATCTAGGGAAGTCAGCGCTATAGAACCCAAAAAAGATTAAAGAAATAAGAAATGGAGAGAGAATAATAAAATGAAGAGGTTGATAAGATTTGATGAGTTTAAATACTCCATAAATAAGTAATAAACAAATAATTATTCCTTCTAATTTATACAAATAGTAAGGGTAAGAAATAAAGTCATAAATATTAAAACTTGCGCTACCCCCAAATCGGTAAAAATTATCGAATAATAATTCAAAATATGTTCTGAAGGAAAAGATAACGTTGGCTCTCCTAAAAATGATTAATACTAAATGGTAAAATAATTCATAGATAGCCAAAGGTAAGATCATGGCTATAGATAAGGTTAAAAACCGCTTCAGATTTTCTGTGGAGAAGTAAGGCCTTTTTCTATAGAAAAAGTATAATTCATATAAAAAGAAGAACATCGGCATTAATATCCAACGGTAGTTACAGCTATAAGCTATTCCTATAAAGAGACCGGAAAGAGCAAGATACCATAAAGAGAAGTATTTGTCTTTGATGCTTTGTAAGTATAAGGTGGTAGCTAAAACAAAGAAAAAGAGGGTATTTATTTCTCCTATTCCTTGTCGAGAATATAATAAATGATATCCTGAGATAGATAGTAAAAAGGCTGTTAATACTCCTACCTGAGAAGAATAAAGTGATTTACCTAAGAGGTAGATTAAAAAAATAGTAGCTAATCCAAAAAAAGCAGACATTAAACTACTGGTATAATCTTTTACCCCGGCCGTAAAAGTACCAAATAGAGCAATTAAACTTGCATGGCCAGGCTTAGGGTTAGCTAAAGGTAATCCCTCCAGGTGGTTAGAGATATAAGTAGCTCTTTCTTGATCGGTAATATTTTTAAAGAAAAGACTCTTAAAAGTATGGCTAAATAGACTCTCTACGAAGACTGCTTCTC
The DNA here is from genome assembly GCA_018830565.1 of bacterium. NCBI lineage: Bacteria > bacterium. Next base: position 49,574 of record JAHJRX010000079.1, read on the forward strand.
GAGAATTAGCAGCTTCGTCAGTAAGGAAAAAGCCTTTTTCCTTGAGGTGATAAAATCTAAGCAGACCCCCTAAAAACAAGATTATAATTAACAAAAGATAAAGAAATAGTTTTTTATTCATTTTTATTCATTTATGAAACTTTAGTTGAAACCAAAAATGGACCATATTGAAAAAAGTTTTAACAATCTTTATAGGATTACTTCCATGGGCTACACCTCTGGTGCGAGGGTAAGAAGAAACATCTACTTCTTTTATCTTAAAGCCTTCTCTTTTAGCCTTAATTAAAGTTTCGATATCCCAAAAAAAGCCAGGGGAAGTAATACTTATTTTGTCAAAGACTTCTCTTTTATAAAGCTTTACCCAACTTGGATCTTTAAACCTTACACCAAAGAGTAACCATATTAAGAAATTATAAACTCTGGTATTAACCTTTCTAAAAAGAGTATATTTTCTATTAATTCTCGTCCCAATTACTATATCTACATTATCTACATTCATATCTAAGAAAGGAGGTAAAAACTTATCAAGTTCAGCGATATTAAATTGATTATCAGCACAAGTAATAAATAATAGATTACTTTTAGCTTGTTTAATTCCTAATCGAATGGCGCTACCCATACCTTCATTTTTAACCAAAGACAATACTTTCACCGCCGGATTATTTTTAGAAATATTAGTGGCCCTTTCAAAAGTTTTATCCACGCTGCCATCATTAACGATGATTACTTCATAATTTGAAGTAAGTTTACATAGGTTTTCTAAAGAACTGGTGATGGCTTCTTCTATATTTTCTTCTTCATTATAAGCAGGCATAATAATAGAAATGCTATTCTTTATCTTAGTCAATCTTTTCTCCAGAAAAGTATTCTTTTAGATCGTAGATCTTAATATAATTTTTTTCTTTCCAAGGAACATTATTAAAGTACTCCTTAGTCTTTTTAAAAGAAATGTTATGTTCAAACCAAACTTGAAGATGAGTACCTCGATTATCAAAAGTAGTATAAAGAGGTTGACACTTAGTTTCAATATCAACTAACAACTGACTTTTTTCTCCTAACCAGTTAGGCCAAGGATGGCTGAAATACTTCATAATGTCCACCAATAAATAATCATAACCTTGATGATAAAACCTTCTTAACTCTTCTTTAGTTTTGACCTTTCTAAAATCAGCTACTAATTTATGGTCAACATAAAAGGTAGAAACCCACCAATGGGTACTGAGATGTTTCTTGTCTTTTAAGAATTGATAAGCTTCGTTAAACCCAGATTTTAAATAAAGAAGGTGAGAGCAATTATAAATTCCAATTCCTAAAATAAGAAGAATGATAATTTTATCAATATTTTTTTTAAGGTTCTGGTTTAAATGATAAAGACCATATCCTGAGGTTAAAGCCATAGCTGGCAAGGAAATAGCTAAATGACGAGCATTATTTTCTTCAAAGAGGCTAAAGAAGATAAAAGGAAGTAAAAATTGAAGTAAGATGTAAAATTTATGCAAATTCATCTTGATGAATAAAAAGATCAAGCCGATAATGAGTAGAAGGGTGATAATAGGACCTTCTAAGTGCCAAATAAGATATGGATAAGTTAAAATATCATTAAAGTTTAAATTACTTTTACTTCCATAAAAGAAGAGGTGTTCAAATAATTGTTCAAAATAAGTAAGGAAGGGGAGAACACCATTATTTCTTCGAAAAACAAGAAGAGCTAAATGGTATGGCACCTCAAATAATAAGATAGGCAAAACCATGCAGAGATTAAGAATAAGGATCCGATTGATCAGGTCCCTATATAATAAAGGTGGTTTTTTAAAGAAGTAGACAATTTCATATATCCATAGAAATACGGGTATTAAAAAGAGCCGATAATTACAAGTATAAGCAATTCCAGCCAGAAGTCCTGAAATAGCTAAAAAAAGCAACTTATACTTAGTGTCATCCTTACAGCTTTTTAGATAAAAGAAGAAGGAAAAAAGAAAGAAGAAGACACTATCCACTTCAGCTAAACCTTCTCTGGAATACATTACATGATATTGAGATAGGGCTAAGATTAAAGCAGAAATCAAAGCAATCTCTTTATTAAATATATTTTTAGCGATCAAGAACAATAAGATAACAGTTAAGACACCAAATATAGCTGAGTTGATAAAAGCTACATATTCGTTGACCTTTCCTTCCCAAAGAGCCAGGGCAGAAATTAAAAGAGTGTGAGTTGGTTTGCTATGCCTTAAAGCAATGCCTTTTGTTTGAATGCGCGTCTTCTGAAGATCTTCTTTATTAAAGATACTTTGGATTCCACTTACCACAAATTGAGTTTCTTGAAGATAATTACCTTCATCGGTTAAGAAGATACCTTTATTGGTAAGATTATAAAAACGGAGAAAACAAGCCAGTAGTATAATTAAGATTAAGAATAAGTAAGTTGTTTTTTTCATAAGGTTAGCTTTTGATTTTTAAGGTTAAACAAACCAAAGGCTTTAAGATCTTCCACCAATCAACAATAGGTTTTACTTTAGTATATTCTTTATATTTTTTAACTTGTAGGTAGAGCTTACTTACTGGAACTTCTTTTATTTTATAACCATACTTAACTACTTGGTAGTGTAAGTAAAACTCTAATTCCGTACCATCTAACCAATCTTGCCAAATATTCAATCTTTTATCTTGAAAGAGGCTGGTCTTATAAGCTCGAAAACCATTAGTAGCATCGCTAGCTTTAGACTTACCTAAAGTAGCTATATTAAGAAGGATAGGGTAAAGGCGAGTACCGATAACTCGATGTAAAGGCATCTGGCCATATCTTCCTCCTTCTAAATAACGAGAGCCTTGAACATAGTCATAGTCTTCTTTAACAATAGGATCTAAAAGGAGAGGAATTTCTGCTGGATTATCTTTATCATTGCCAGCTAAGATCACTATGATCTCAAAGTGGTTAGAGATAGCATAATCAATACCTGTTCTAATGGCACTTCCTAATCCACGTCGTTGCTTGTGACTAATCACTATATCTGCTCCAGCTTCTTTAGCCACCGCCGCAGTACGGTCAGTAGAACCATCATCGACGACACAAATGACATCTACAACATCTTTAGAGATTTTTTTAACTACCTGGCCAATTCTATTTTCCTCGTTAAAAGCTGGTGGTATAGCAATAACTTTTCTTTTAGAGTGCATATTATCTCCTTTATTTTAAGTCTTCATTACTACTTTCATTTTTTTCAGCTGCTCTTCTGCTTCAGTGAAATATTCTTTAATATCACTTTGAGTTTTGATCCATTCTACATACCGGTCTACTCCTTCTTCTATGGTAATTTTAGGTTTCCAACCTAAAGCTTTTAATTTACTGTTATCTGCAAATAAGTGGCGAACCTCTCCTGGTCGAAACTCATTCTTCATTAAAGATTTTATCTCTAAATTATATTTATGGGCTAAAGTTTGAATAAGTTTTAAGACAGTAGTTTGCCCTCCTGTGCCTACATTAAAGACTTGATGGATAGCTTCATCTTTTTCTGCTACTAAAAGATTGGCTTCGGCTACATCTCTTACATAGATAAAGTCTCTGGTTTGATAGCCGTCTTCATAAACAATGGGAGGAAGATTATTTAACATCCGCGTTGAAAAGATAGAGCATACTCCTGTATAAGGATTAAAGATAGATTGCCTGGGCCCATAAGTTACAGAGTATCTAAGGGCTACAGTGGGAATGCCATACCCCTTTCCTAAGCCAATGACTAATCTTTCTTGGGTATACTTAGTGATGGCATAAGTAGTTTCAGCTCCAATATGAGAATTTTCATCAGTAGGCAAAGGCTTAAGATCTAAATTACAAAAAGGACATTTAACTTCCCATTCTCTTTTAGCAAGTTGATTCATTGCTCGTAAGTTAGGATTAATTGGACCATGGGTAGAACAGCTATATTTCCCTTCTCCGTAAACAGCTTGAGAAGAGGCAACTACTAATCTTTTTACAGGGTGTTTTTTAATAATTAATTCTAAGAGAATAGCAGTTCCTAAGCAATTGGCATGGACATATTTAGAAACTTCTGGCATAAAACCACCTTCAGCAGCTTGGTGAAAGACATAATCTACTCCTTCTAAAGCTTTATCCACATCTTCCATCTTACGCATATCACCAAGGATAAACTCTGCTTCCTTGGGAATCCAGGGGGGTTTGCCTTTTAAATGAGTAGGTTTAACCAGACTATCTAAGATTCTTACCTCAAATCCTCTCTCTAAAAGAAGATCGACCAGATGAGAACCTATAAGGCCTGCTCCGCCAGTAACTAATGCTTTCATAATTTTATCCTATCTAAAGAACCGTTTTTTAAATAAGAAGAATAAATTACCAAAACCATCCTTCCAAAGGTTTAACTTACTTTTACCTACTCTCTGACCATAGTAGATAGGTATCTCAATAGCTTTAATGGTCTGGTTAGTAAAAGCCTCAATCTTTAATTCCTGGGATAAAGCCATACCATCACTGGTGAGTTTTATCTTATTTAAGATCTCTTTCTTAAAGACCCACATTCCAGATTGAGAGTCGACAATTACTTTAAAGAATAAGATGGCTAAGACGGTGCTCAGAACAATATTTCCAAAGACTCTTAAAAAGCTCTTCTTTTCTCCAGCATTAGAATGCCAACGGCGGGCAGTAATAAAGGCTACTTCTTCTTCAAAGAGAATATAGAGTAGTAAAGGAATGCTTTCTGGAGGATAAGTTCCATCAGCATCCATAGTGACAATAACATCACCTGTGGCAGCCTTAAAACCTGTTTGGTAAGCTATTCCATAACCTTTCTTTTTTTCTACCACCACTACTACTTTATGACCAAAACTTTTAGCTACTTCTACTGTTTTATCAGTACAGTTATTGTCTACCACAATAATCTCATCTACTATCTCAGGCATCTTGACTAAGATTGCCTTAATTCCTTCTTCCTCGTTATGACAAGGGGTAACTAACGATATTTTCTTATCTTTATACATCTTTACCACCAAATCTTTTTAAGATCTTAGCTAGTTTTATAGCTAAGTATTCTTTTAAAATTCTTGGTAGAAGCCGAGGATTAAATAAGATATTAATAGTCAGGAAACATTCATAGGTACAAAAACACTTAGATTTTTGAATGTATTGACGAGCATGATTAGCTTTTTCACTAAACCAGATCTTCTTAAAGTCATAATTAACTTCTCGAAGGTTCCCTAATGGCAGATCATTGTGGAGTTCACAAGGAAGCACCTCTCCTTTGCTAAGGATAGCTGCACCTAAAGAACCGCCGTAACAAGGAACTTGGTACTGATTTTCTCTAACTAACTTGGTAATAATTTGGTGGCGGATTATTCTTTTAGCATTAATTATATCACAAAATGGAAAGTTATCGTAACCACTTAAGGTTTGTGATTTAATACTCTTTTCTAAAAGTTGGGCATACTTTTCATAGTTATTAATGTTAAAGAATTTAGAGGATGGTTCTCGAGGCTTACCCCGACAAAGTAAAGTAAATAAGTTTTTTGCCTCTAATTCTTTGGTGGCATAATGATAGATATCGAATAATTTACTATCATTATAAGAAGAGACTGTAGTCTCTACATTAATATTAAAATTCTTATAATGTTTTTCTAATTCCCTAAGTTCTTTATAAGTAGCAATGGTCTTTTGAAAAAGACCCTTAACTCCCCGAATATGATCGTGATCTTCACTGATACCATCTATAGAAACATCGACTGTAACCTCTAAGTTAGGATTATTTTCTAAGATTAGTTTAGTAGATTCCACCACTCTTTGGGTTAAGGAACCATTAGTTGGAATACCCACGATCTTTATCTTATTATTAACATGAAATATTCTTACTATTTCAGCAATATCTTTTCTTAAAAAAGGCTCTCCACCTGTGGGAAGTAAGAATAAGAAGTCATCCATACTTTGAGAAATCTTCTCAATCTCATCAATAGTAAGTTCATCCTTAGTAGGAGGAAGATCGCCTAATAAACAATGTTTACATTTAATGTTGCAATTTAAGGTAATGAAGTAGACTAAGTAAAGAGGTAAACTATCTTTCTTATAAAACATCTTCTTGGCATACTTGAGATAACTTAAAGACTTCATCTTTGTTCTCCTTCTTATCTATTTTTTAATATCTTTTCCCTAATAAATAAGCCAAAAAAGCAGATATTACTCCTAAACCTGAAACAAAAGAATCAAGGCAAATAAATAAAGCACTCTTCAGCATAAACAAAGGTCCATTTACTTTTTTCAAAAATAGTAGATAATTAATATTTGAAAATACCGCTACTATTAAAGCTAATAAACCACCGATCAAAAGATAAAAGCTTGATAAAGCTTGTGAAAGTACCAGTAACAAAAGACCAAAATAGACAAGAAAGAGACTAAGGATAAATGAAAAAGGGACCGAAGTATAATTTTTTTGTCTTTCTTTTTTAAAGAAGTTTCTTATAAACATTATGGTAAGTTCATAAGAACGTTTAAAGTCTAATTTTAAAACTTGCTTTAAATTATAATGCTTTATATGTTCTGCTTCAAGCTTTTTATTAGAGTAAACTTTGTAGCCTTGAGTTAATAGTCTTTGGCCAAATTCAGTATCTTCTACATTAGCCTCTTTATATCTTTTATCAAACCCGCCTAACTTTAAAAAAACATCTTTTTTAAAAGCAGTAATACTAGTATAAGATACCCCTATAAAGTCTGGTAAGATTTTATAGGTATAGTGCATCCATAAGTTTTTATACTGACTGGCAAAGTTTTTATACCTTAATTGAGGAGACAAAAGCCCAACTACTCCTGAAATATTCCCCCTCTTAAAATCTTCTTTTATTAAAGAAAGGCTATCAGGATTAATGATAATATCAGCATCAATAAAGAATAATATCTCACTTTGAGCTAGTTTTGCTCCTTCGTTCCGAGCTACTGCAGCCCCGCTATTTTCAGGAAGTTTAATAATTTTACAAGGAAACTCTTGGACTACTTTTAGAGAATGATCAGTAGAGCAGTCATCGACGACTATGACTTCAAGGTTAGGATAACAAGAAGCATAGATAGCTGATAAGCATTCTTTAAGAGTGTAAGCAGCATTATACACCGGCACAATAATAGAGATTAAATTATCTGCCATATAGTTAACTTCTTTCACTTTCAACTTTTAGATTTTGTCCTAAACTTATTTCAGGATATTCCAGAAGAGAGTCTAATACTTACTGCTCCCTTTTGTTTTCTTGTCCTGGCTGACAAAGCTGGCATCTAACGGCTGAATGCTTATATATCAAGATGCTCAAAATTGAGATAATGGTAAATAAAGAGAGAATAGATATCAAGTTTGATTTTGAGAAAAGAAAAAATCCTATATTATAGTCTAAATGATTATTAAAAATTTGGGGTAGTATATAGTCTCTAATAGGATGTTCAAAGAATTGAGGAACTTCTGGATCAATCATTACCGTGATAAACATTAAGAAGATAGAAAGGCAAGTTAAAAGGAGAAAAAGCTTAAAGTAGTGTTTATTTTTGTTAAATATAAAGATGATAGGAAAGGCCATAAAAGGTAACATGGGGATTACATATCTGGGACCAATTCCATATCCTCCATGCCAAGCCGCAAAAGAAGAATTTAATAAAAAAAGGGTTATGGTAGAAATAAGACAGATATAAAATTCCATTCGGAGATGTCTTTCTTTATAAAGATAGTAAAATCCAAGAATACTAAAAAGGAGAACAGGGGAGGTATAAAATACACCCCGATAAGAGCTAAAGAGAATCTGATATAAGATACTTAGTTTAGGTAGGCTAAAGCCAAAAAAACCTTTTCCCATAGCTTTTGCAGCTATTTCCGGAGCTTGGTGGGCATATCCTACATCAAAAGGATTTTCAAAGCATAAATAGTTATAAATCAGAAGAAGAATAAGGGAAGGTAAGGCAAAAAGAAAGTAAAGCCAGAGCTTCTTTTTTTCAGGTAGAGTAATTATTAAGTAGATGAACAAGAGCATAATTATTATGGCGGAAGTGTATTCGGTGATTAAGGCTAATCCAGAAAAAAATCCTACTAAGATGGTACCAAGAGAAGAAGGAATAAGGTTATCTTTTAGTAAATAAATTAAGATAAAAGAGATAAAGCAAAGTATAGCAGCTTGTTGATGGCCATAAAATAAGGTGGAATAAGGAAAACAAAGAGTGCCCAAGGAAAGAGCAAAAGTTAACCAGATATTATACTTAGAAGAATGGTTAAATAATCCTAAAAATCTATAAAAGATCACGGCAAATAGAGCTGAAGGTAAGGATACAGTTATTACTCTGAGTAAGTAATAGATAAAATTTATGCCTACCTTTAATCCAGAAATCTTTATCAGCCAGCAAGGCAGAAGAGCAAATAAAGAAGTACCAATGGCCTTATCGCTATAATAATGACCTTGATATAAGGATTTATCTACTGTATTTTGGTGGTAGCTGTCAATAGTAAGCCTTCCTTCGTAGACTATAGCTCGAGTAAGGTTATATCTGCTCAAGGAATTAACATGGGGTGCGAGGTGAAAGAAGTAGGTATAGCTAACAAATATTACTAAAAATATTAAGATTTCTTTTTGATATTTTTTTAGCATAATTAGCATAAAAATAAAACTAACCTAAGATGATTTTAATGTCAAGAAAAATAAATATCTGTAACACCAAAATGAAAATTTGACATAGAGCAAATTAATTTGACTCCAAGCAAATTTATCTTTTGTTGTTTGGTATTATTTTTTATATAAGGTTTTCGTTAATAACTACTATATCCGATACTTTTTTTATCCACTTTTTTATTTACTCCTTATCTTTCAACACCTTACAACAATTACTTCACAATAATTACGAAAGAACCTATTTTTACTTTCTCTTTTCTCTCTTTTACTTCTTCTCTAAAAATAATCTATTTCTACTATCTTTTTACAAAGTTAGGGAATTCGTAAGAGAGTACCTTCGTCCTTGACCTCCTTCCATGAATCTGCTACATTAATCTTTGTTAATGGTTTTAACATTGACATGGGCGTGTTCCTCCTTTCTTTGGTTTTTGCATTATGGAGGATACGTCCTTTTTCTTTTCTAAGCAAGGAGGAATTTACACAATTTATTTTACACTACCCGTCTCAAAAAAAAATAGCTATTTTTTATGCACAATGGTATAATTTCTTTATCAAGTACAAGATTGAGTTTAAGCCAAGGGTGATAAAGGACTGCAAATCAATCAACAAAAAGATATTGCGATTGATATTTTCAAAGATTGAGATATTATCAGATGCCTTACAAGGAGATGTAAAAAAACTTACTAACTATTCTCCTGAATATTGTTTACGCGCAGGTGATTATAAAATCCTTTTCGAAACAGAAAACGAGAGGATAATTATTTATCGAATTATGCACAGAAAAGAAGCCTATCGGTAAGGAGGGGAAAATGGTAGTGCTACATACAAAGATATTAGAAAAAGACGGGAAAAAAGAATTTGTTGTAATACCTTACGAAGAATTTATACAAATTCAAGAGGAACTTGAAGACTACGAAGGACTAAAAGCACTCCGCGATGCTAAAATAAAAGAAGCAAATGCTCCCACCACTTCATTTAATGAAACAAAGAAAGAATTAGATATTGAATAAATTATAGTGGACCCCAAAAATAAGGAGGTCCCCATGCAAAACTTAAGAAAAAATTATTCACCAGCATTTAAGGCCAAAGTTACTCTGGAGGCTATCAAAGAGGAAAAAACTTCATCTGAATTAGCCAGTCAATACCAGGTTCACGCCGGTCAAATTAGAAATTGGAAGCATATTCTAAGAGAAAGAATTATAGATATATTTAACGGTAATAAAAGAAAGACGAAGGACAATAAAGACGAACTTATCCAATTAAGAAAAAGATAAGCTCGGCTATATCAGAAGGGATTAACAATAAAATTAAGCAGCTTAAACGTATAGCTCACGGATACAAGGATGTTGAGTCCTTTAGGCTGAAAATTCACCAGCCTTGCGGGTTACTAAATCATAGGAGATATCTACAATAATTACGAAAGAACCCTAAAATCTGTTAGCCACAAATAGAAATGTCCTATTTTGTATTAGATAAAAAAGATCTTTTATATGGGTTTATCTTAAATCTTCTCCATGGATGATCTATTGGAGAAATATCATCTTTCTTATCTTTAATTGCTCTTTTTCTTCTTTTGGTTTTAATGGTCTTTTCTCTATCTTTTTGTATTTGAGTTCAATACCATTGTATATAATATGTATGGTATTGTCTATTCTTTCTTCTACCACTACAGAATAAACCCCGTTAGATAGTAAACATCTAACGGGGTTTATTCTGGTATTTAAGGGAGTTTCTTCAATCGTCAAATCATTCTTAATTTATAGTTATTTACTTGTCAACAACTCACAACTAAATTGTTTCCTTACTTCTCTCCAATTTAAGATGGTACAAGGTATTTGAGAAACAGCTGTAGCAATCGCTGTTCCTACAGCACCGTATTTAGGTATTAAAAAAATATTTAAGATGATATTTATAGCCATAGAAATACTCATATTGACAACTCTTTTCCGTACAAGCTGTTGATAATTTAAAAAAGCATCAAAAAACACTAAGAAAGAAAGGCATATCACATATAAAGTTAAAATTCGAAGAGGTAGAACGGAAGGCAGATATTTTATTCCAAAAATAAATGGTATAAAAAATCCTGAAAAGAACAAAAGCGTAACAGCTATAGGTAAAAAAATATAAAAATTTCTTTTTAATAGAGAATGAAATAACCTTTCGAGTTCTTTCTTATTTTCTTTGTTTAACTTTGCAAAAACAGGCATTACTCCCATAGCCATAGCCAGACTTATATGTGGTAGATTGCCTGCAATCTGTTTTGCCACAGCATAAATACCAACTTCTCTATCAGTGCTTAATAATCCCAGCATGACAGTATCGATTTCTGTTAAAACCAAATAATTTATACCTACAACGAACAGAGGCAAACTATACTTGAGAATATCTTTTGTAAAATCTTCCTTTTCTGGTAACATGCTTTTATTATAAAAATTTTTATAAAGTAGATAAACTCCTATTGTAAAAGATATCGTCGTAGCCCCAACAAAAGAACTCAACACACTCAGCAATTTAAGAGAAAAATTTAAAAATACTATGGTTAATATTAACTTTAACCCAAATTCTATTAAGGCAATGATAAAATTAAACCTTATTCTATGTAGTCCTATGAAAATATTTTTTAATAATTCTAAAAATCCAGCAGACAAAATTAATACTGAAGAAAATAAAAAAAGTGTAGCAAATTCAGGTCTGCCAATAAGGTTTGCCAGAAAGTTGTGAATAAAAAATAGTAAGAAGGCAAAAGCTAAATTAAAGATCAAGCCTAATTTTAAAGAATTTTTCAATACTACACTAAGTTTTTCTGTTCCACTATATTGGGCTATATATTTTTGGGCAGAAGAACTTATTCCAAAACAAGAAAAAAATAAGATGATAGTGAATATAGAATAAAAAAAAGACCACATTCCATATTTTTCTACCTTCAAAGTTCTGGCAAGATAAATGTTTAATGAAAGATATAATAAAAAAGAGACACCTTTAGTCGAGAAACTCCAAAAGACTTCCTTTGCTAATTTATTTTTAATAAAATAGTTTACTATGGCAAACATTTTTTAACACCGTTGGAGAAAGTTTAAAATATTTTCTTCTTAATTGTAGTTACTCAGGTTACCAGAATACGAAGATTAAAAGTTAGAGCGCAGATTTTATGATTTTCTTGCAGTTATTATCATTCTTCCGGCGGCAAAAGGTGATAATAGTGTTCCTATTATCTGGGCAAATATCATTTTTACTAGATACGGCATTCTACTGAATATTACAGCAAATATCTTTGGAAAAAGTTTTTTTCCATATTTACTGTAATATAAAAAACTTCTGATTATGTCAGATGGCACAATTTCAGATTTTATTACTATTTTATTAAAACCAATTTTTATTAATAATTTTTCAATACCTAATTTTGTAAAATGTACTCTGTGCCTTGGAAGGTCAAGCCCTGACGATAATTTTCCAAAAAGTTTAAATTCTTGTGAATCAAATCGCGGTACTTTAATAAACATACAACCATTATCGTCAATTCCGTTATGGTAAATATTTTTCAAACAACCCAAAAAATCATTAAGATGTTCTAATGTATGTCTGATAACTATTACGTGATATTTTTTTTTAAATATTATATCCGACGCATATCTCTGCTGTAGTATAATTCCGTAATTTTGTTTTGCATATTCTACACCGCTCTTACTAGGTTCAATACCTTCAACATGAAATCCTTTTTTTTTTGCTTCATTTAAAAATTCGCCTCTCCCAGATCCGATTTCAAATAACGAACAATTTGTTTTACCTACTATTTTTCTAATTATTTTTAGGTCACTTCTATATTTTTTTGTTTGAAGCCATGCAGGGAACGATTTTTTAGGTTTATATGCTTCATAATCTTTGGGATAGTAATCTGAGAGTTCTTCATTGGTCATTGGAGGAACAGATATTCCTATTTCACAATTGTTGCAATAAACAATTCCAAATGTCGGAGAATTACCGTTCAAGATAAAATAGTCTTTTCCATCGTTAATGATAACCCTGCATTCTGAATTGCAAACTGGACAAGGATAATTAAAATTCATATATACTCCTTATGCTTTTCTTAAATTATTCTCTGAGGTTTACTTTTTGGAGAAATGATCCTATAAGCATTCATTATTCTCTTAGCTACACTGTCCCACGAATATTCATCAACAGCTTTTTTTCTTAGTTTCTCTCCTAAAACTTGTCTAAGATTTTCATCCTTTAAAAGTTTCTTTATTCCATTGGCAAGTGAGATTGGATCTTCTTTTTTGGCATAGATTCCAAGATCGCCTAATGTTTCTTTGCTCATATTCCTATCTGAACAAACAATAGGTAATCTCATGGCCATATAATTGTATAACTTACCATCAGCCTCTGATTCTGCAATTTTTGGAGCCACTGCAATATCTCCTAAAGCAAGATACATGGGTGCTTCTTTATAATTTATTTTACCAGTGAAAGTAATGTTACCTAATATTCCATATTTCTCGGCAACCATCTTGTAAAATTCAACATTCGGATAACCCATTATTAAAAAGTGAACATCATTTATATCTTTTAGAATATATGGTATTGCTTCAAGCAACCAATCAACTCCCTGATATTTTGCCAAAAGGCCCATATAAACTACTACTTTCTTATTCTTTGAAAGATTTAGGCTATTACGTAAGTTTTCTACATCATAACCTGGTCTAAAAATATCCGTATCAACACCATCCATAGAGAGCAGTACCTTCTCTTTATTTATCTTAAACTCATTTATAATTTGATCTTTCATTTGCGTGGATTGAGTAATTATCAGGTTTGATTTAGAAAGGATCTTTTTTTCAAAAAAATACATAAGTTTATAAAAAGTAGTTCCTTCGGAAATGAAATTATGAGCCTTTAATTCAGAAACCAAACTACCTTGAAAATCAAAGAGTAAAGGTTTTTTAGTATATTTACTCACAAAATAGCCAATAAAGGCACCTTCATGTAAGTGTCCATGTATAATATCAGGTTTAAATTTTTTAGCAACTGCTAACGATTTATAGAGCAATAAAATATCTACATAAAATTTATGGTATGAAGGGCCTGCTTCTAATTTCTTGTACCATGGAATGTTTATCGTTCTTTTTATATTAACACCTTCCATATCTCTTCCACTATGATAAGTACATAAAACAATTTCGTTTCCTAATTTTTGAAGGGATTTTATTTCCTCATAGATTTGAGTATGGCATCCACGATCAGCAAAGAAAGGGGTTGGAGCAATCATTAAAATCTTATACATAAAAACTCACTTTTTTTTAAATTTTTTTATAGTATCAATTATCATATTTACATCTGAATCAGATAAATCTGGATATAAAGGTAAGGTTAATAGTTTTTTCCAAACTTTATCTGATACTGGAGTAAATTGTCCAAATTTTCTATACATAGAATAATGATTGTTAGGAATATAATGCACTCCTGTAGATATTCCTTTTTCTTGCAAGTAAATATTTAATTCATTCCTATAATCTGTTTTGATAACATAATTATGGTAAGCACATTTGGCATATTTCTTTATGGTTGGTACTTCAATCCAACTTACAGATTTAAAAGCATTAGTATATGCTTCAGAGATTTCTCTTCTTCTATTATTCATAGAGTCTAATTTTTTAAGTTGTACTAAACCAATTGCTGCTTGAATATCATTCATATGATATTTATATCCAATATCTTCAATACTATAATACCATGAATATTTTTCATCTTTCTCTTCGCGATCCCATGTATCTCTTGATACTCCAAGCCATCTTAACTTTCTAAGTTTTTCACATATTTCAGCATCATTTGTGGTAATCATTCCACCATCTCCAGTAGCAAGATTTTTAACAGCATGGAAACTAAAACATCCAATATCTCCAATAGAACCTAATTTTTTCTCTTTATATTCTCCTCCACAACCATGGGCAACATCTTCGATAACCTTAAGATCATATTTCTTTGCCATCTCCAAAATTAGATCCATCTCGCATGAATGACCACCATAATGCACCGTGATAATAGCCTTAGTTTTGTTTGTTATATTTTTTTTAATTTCATCGACATTAATATTTAAAGTGTCTGAATATATATCTGTAAAGACGGGAATCCCATTATTATAAAGAATAGCATGATTTGTAGAAACGAATGTCATGGGAGTTGTTATGACTTCATAATTTTCGATTTCCATTAGTCTTAATGCTAAATGAAGAGAAGCGGTACAAGAGTTAGTTGCAACTGCATATTTAACTCCTATATAATTAGCAAACTTTTTTTCAAATTCTGTAGTTTTTGGCCCCAACCCAATCCAGCCACTTTTAAATGGCTCTTTTAAGGCTTCTAATTCTTCATCGTTAAATGACGGTTTAAAAACTGGAATCATTTTATTATCTTCAAATATAGACTATTTTTTGTTTTTGAGCACTTAGCCGGCTCACCCTGCAAATGAGAAGCTTTGTTGTATTATTATAAAGATAATTTTATCAACCAGAAACTTTGTAAAGATATAAATTTACCTTAACAAAGTTTAATTCAAGGACTTCCTTAAGTTTAGAATAATTGTTTTCTATAAATTCATTAATATTTTCATTTTTGTAAACTCCTATATTGCTTTCTACAAGCCATATTCTTTTATGGTTTTTTAAAAGAGAGCTTAATAGTTGATAATAATGATTTTGTTGATCTGAAAAGTATTTAGTTTTCAAATTACCTCCATGGTAATAATTATTATAGTAGACACCAAAAACCACTCCTGGCCACTCAGAGTTAATACAAATTATATCTCCTTCTTTTTCATTTTCTTGGATATATAAAGCAACTTCGCGATATTGATCTTTTGTAAAAGCTTCTTGGGTAAAAAAAGCATAGGAAGAAGATAAAGAGATAATAAAAATAAACAAAATGGTCATGTATTTTAAGAAGGACACCTTAAGATTATCTACCCCAGTGGCTACTATTATTAGGTAGACTGGAAGGATGGAGACAAGATAGCGAGCGTTAAAAATAGGTTTAAAGTAGATAGAAATAAGGTAGATAAACAGAGGGTAGAATAAGATATAGATAGAAAGAACCAGATGGTTTGTAACAAAGGTTAAATTTTTACTATTTCTGAAGATAGGATATAAAAATCCCCATATAAAAAGGAGTAAAAATAAAAGTTTAGCTAGTTTTCTAAATAGAGAGCTTATGTTTGGATTAGATAACAAAAAGCTAATACTACTTAGATCAGAGCAAAAGACATCTTTAAGACTGTAAATATTAGGTGGTTTTAGCCAATCAATGGCGGTAGAAGCACCTGTAGCAACTGGAATAAAGAAAACTTTAAAAACAGGAATTAAGATAGGAACTATGGTTATAAGTATTATTATTTGAACTAAAAACCAGTTTCTAAATCTTAGCTTGTATTTTTTAAATAAAAATAGATAGACAAGATTTAGATAGACAAAAGTAAAAGCATAAAAATAATGAGTCCAGAAGCCTAATATAGAGAAGATGCAGAAGAGAATAAGATGTTTTAGTTTGTTTTCTTGTAAATAAGAATTAAAACTAAAGATTCCAAGAAGAGAGAGAGGGATTAATAAGATATATTCTCGAACTTCTTGACAATATTGAAGATGAAAAGTAGATAAAGAAAGGAATAAAGCTGCTAATAAACCAGTGTTTTTTCCATAAAATTTTTTGGTAAATTGATAAATTATTAAGATGGTAAAAAGACCTATTATCGTTGATAATACTCTGGTAGTAAACTCATGAATACCAAGATAAGTCCAAAAATATAGGAGTATGTAATAGAGGGGAGGGTGATTACTATTATCTCCCGCAAAATAATCTTGAAAATACTTTTTAAAATTTAATACACAATCAACTGATTGTCCTTCATCTAACCAATAACTTTCAAATCCTAAATGATAAAAGCGGAGAAAAGCTCCTCCAAAAAGAATTAATATGATAAATTTCTGCTGGTTAATAAACGAAGTTATCTTATTTTTGTAGTTAGCCATAATAACAATCAACTTATTTTAAATATGGAGATTAAATATTTAAACTATCCTTTATAGTATAAGTGTTCTTGTTTTGTGCTTCATGATAAGTTCTAATCATAATTTCAGCTAAAAGGCCAATTAAAAAGAACTGAAAACTTAGAATAACTAACATAGACGATAAGAGCAATAGAGGGCTACGAATCATAGAGACACCATAAAGAAACTTATCTAAAATCAGTATAATTAAGAACATAAATCCACTACATAGAAACAGAAGACCCCAACCACCAAAGAGATATAAAGGTTTAGCTGCATATGAAGAGAGAAATTTAATAGTAATAAGATCTAATAATACCTTAAAAGTTCTTATTATTCCATATTTTGATCTTCCATGAACCCTTGGTCGATGATTAACTATAATTTCTTCAATCTTACCCCCCATCCAAGAAGTATATACAGGAATAAAGCGATGCATCTCTCCATAGAGTTTAATGTCTTTAATAACCTCTCTTTTGTAAGCTTTTAAGGTACAACCATAATCATGTAAACGTACACCAGTAACAACAGAGATTAGCTTATTAGCTATCATAGAAGGTAACCTCTTAGAAAAAAACTTATCTTTTCTATTCTTTCTCCAGCCGCTTACCACATCATACCCTTTCTCAATCTTTTCTAAAAGCTTTGGAATATCGCGAGGATCATTTTGTAGATCAGCGTCTATGGGTATAATTATTTCTCCTTTTGAAAGATTAATTCCTGCAGACAAAGCAGCAGTTTGACCAAAATTCCTTCGGAAATTTATTACTTTTATATGTTGATCTTGGACAGCTATACTACTTAAGATTTTTTCACTCTCATCATCACTACCATCGTTTATATAGATAATTTCCCAAATTTTATTGAGTTTACTTAAGACTGCCGTAACTTCTTCATTAAACTTTAAAAGATTATTTTCTTCGTTATAAACAGGAACAATTACAGAAATATTAACCTTTAAATTACTTTCCATTTTAACCTCCAAAAAGCAACTATTCAGATAATTATCTGAGGTGGACCCATTTGTCAAGGCAATTTTTTAGGTGATAACGTCAAGAATTTTGTGTAAACTCTTGACGTTACCTTGCCCGAATCCCTGTTAGCCACAAATGAAAATATTTCTGTAATACCAAAATGAAAATGTCCTAATCTGGCAAAATGAAAATGTCCTGTTTAAGGATGTAAAATATCCCTCAAAAAAGGAGGGAGAAATGGAAGAAAAGGACATTTTCGAAATGAGCAAAAAAGAGTGGGCAAGA
>JAHJRX010000080.1 GCA_018830565.1 bacterium
AGAAAGGTGCATATTCTTCCATTGGATCACCCTTGGAGGAAGTTTAAAATAAACCCATATAAAAGATCATTTTTATCTAATACAAAATAGGACATTTCTATTTAACGGAAAACAGGACATTTTCATTTTGCTGTTACAGGAAAAAATATAGAAGCTAATACACAAATAGAAGGTTACAGCAAAATAAAAATGTTCTATTTTCCGTTAAATTTCCGTTAAACAGGACATTTTCATTTGGGTATATTAGGACATTTTCATTTGGGTATTACATGAATTTCTCTTGAATTTTAATTAAGAAAATAATAGTTTAACTTACAAAAGCCTAACTTACAAAAACATCAAAAAACCAAAATATCAAAAGAAACGGTGGCTTACCAACGTCTTTAAGATTAGAAGGAATAAAGAATGAAATTTCTTGGGGTAATATTAATCTTAGGAACAATATTATATATCTTATCACCGGTAGATATTATTCCTGATTTTTTTATTGGAGTAGGGTGGTTAGATGATATTGCCATCTTAATTACGGCTCTTTGGTTGTTTAAAAAGAAGTTTGGTCGTTGGCCAAGTTTAAACGACATCTTTAGAACATACCGAGACTTTGCTAAAAAAAGAGGTGAATATAAAAATAAAAGTGAAGATTATTACCAAAAAGAAACTAATAAAACTCAATATAAAGATCCTTATGCTATCCTTGAGGTATCTAAAAATGCTTCCAAGGAGGAAATCAAAGCAGCCTATCGAAGACTTGCTTCTCAATATCATCCAGATAAAGTAGAAAGTCTTGGTGAAGAACTAAAAAAATTAGCTCATGAAAAAATGCTTGAAATTCAATGGGCTTATGATAAAATAATGAAGAATTAACAACACAAGTTCAATAAGCAAGTGCAACAATTAATTAAATCTCCTGTAGCTGTCAAATGTTTTTTTGCTCTTTGATCACTCGATATTATTATTTCTTTATAATCTATAGAAAATTGTTTATAATAACCCTTGTTGTTACTGTTTATTTTCTTATTTTCCATTTGAGGAAGAGGAATAGCCTATGTTAGTCTTGATAAGTGATCTTCATCTTACGGATGGCTCTTCTGGAGAGACTATTAACTGTGGAGCATTTGAGAAATTTACCCTTTGTCTTGAGGGTATGGCTGAGAAAGCTCAAGCAAATAATGTCGAGGTAGTCTTTTTGGGAGATATTCTTGATCTGATCAGGTCAGATTATTGGCTAAAATCTAAAATTCGACCATGGTCAAGGGAAGAGGAAAGAGATAACGAAGGGAAGACTCTTAAAGAGTATACCTTAGAGATAGTGAAAAGGATCAGGGAAAATGGCACCAATCTAAAATCTATAAATTATCTTAAGGACTTTAAAGGAAGGATGAAAGAAAAAGGAATTGCGGTAAGATTTACTTATCTTATAGGAAATCATGATTGGTTAATAAATCGCTATGATGAAGTTAGGGTAGGGGTAACTAGATTTCTTGATTTAGGTGAATATAACGAAAATGTTCCTTTTCGGACTTCAGCTTTTTGGGAGGGCTACCAAGTTTTTGCTCGGCATGGGGATATCTTTGATCCTTTTAATTTTGATGGCCAAAGAGATGATTCTTCCTTAGGAGATGCCATTGTCATAGACTTGGTAAATAAATTTTCTAAATCTGTCGAAGATGAAATTGGTTGTTATCAGGATCCTAATTTAATCTATAACCTTAAAGAGATAGATAATGTAAGACCGCTGATAGATATTCCTCTATGGATTCAAGGAGTTTGCCAAAGAGCTAAATCTAAAGAGATCGCCGAAAAGGTAAAAGAAGTATGGAATAATCTGGTAGATGATTTTTTAAAAATCGACTTTGTCCAAAGACACGATCGATCTTGGCAGATTGATATAGTTGACGGACTTCAATTAGGTCTTAAGATTAGTAAGTATCTTTCGTTTAAGAACATAAGAAATCTTCCTCTTCGGAAGTTAGTAAAAGAGGAAGATGATTATAAAGATAAAGCCTTAAATGAAGAATATCTCCAGAAGAACAAAGCTAAGTTTGTGGTTTATGGACATACTCATAATTATACCATGGTGCCCCTTGACTTGGTCTTAAGAGAAGAAGAGGTATTTCAAAAGATATATTTTAATACCGGAACATGGAGAAAGGTGCAGGTGCAAACTTTTAAAAAAGATCAAAAATTTTTAAGTTGGTCTGTGATGACTTTTATTGCTTTTTATTTAGAAGGCGAAAGGAAAGATAAGCAATTTGAGATCTGGAATGGAGCCTTGGGGTAAATTGGATTTCAGGCAAGAAACTTAATTAGTTTATAGTAGCTTTCTACCTCTATATCTTTAGGTTTAATAGCTTGAGCTAAAGGAATAGTGCTTAACTTATCATCTTTAATGATGATGCATTTATCCGTTTCTCCTTCTTTTAAAGCTTCGACTGCATAACTACCCATTCGAGTAGCTATGATTCTATCTAAGGCGGTGGGCCTTCCACCTCTCTGGATATGGCCTAAAATAGTCACTCTGGTCTCTAAGTTAGTTATTTCAGTAATCTTTTGAGCTATTTCAGTTGCTTTGGCTTTGCCTTCAGCCACCACAATTATCCAACTAATCTTTCCTTTGGTATTACCTAAGGCAATTTCTTGGCACATCTCTTCAATATTAAACTTTCTTTCAGGTAACAAGACTTCCTCGCATCCTCCAGCCAAAGCTACTCTTAGGGCCAGATAACCACAATTTCTGCCCATAACTTCTACTACAAATATTCGCTCTAAAGAAGTAGCGGTATCCCTTATTTTATCTAAAGCATCTAAAGCTACATTTACCGCTGTATCTGTACCAATAGTTAAATCTACTCCATTGACATCATTATCAATGGTGGCTGGGACTCCTATCACCGGAAGAGAATATTTTGTAGCCAAAAGATGGGCGCCAGCTAAAGTGCCATTTCCTCCTACTATAATTAAGCCTTCAATATCATTATCTTTTATGGTTTTTATGGCTTTTTCTTGACCTTCTGGGGTTAAAAATTCCTTAGAACGAGAAGTTTTTAGAATAGTTCCACCTAAATTTATAATTCCTGAAACAGAACTTCGGGTAAGAATCTTAGTTTCGTTATTTATTAACCCCTCGTATTCTCTAATGATGCCTATAACTTTTATCTGGTAGTAAGAAGCCATTCTTACTACCGCTCTAAGACAAGCATTTACTCCAGCACAGTCCCTAGTTAAAATTCCAATTCTTTTCATCATTGCTTTTAATTCTTTTCAAGGATAGTTAATCTTTCAAGAAGAAGTTCTTGATCTCTATTAAAATAGAAAGTATCTTCCATAAATTATCTTCTGATTCTAAGGATAGTTAATCTTCCAAGGAGAAGAAATTCTTGATCTCTATTAAAATAGAAAGTATCTTCCATGAATTATCTTCTAATTCTAAGGATAGTTAATCTTCCAAGGAGAAGAAGTTCTTGATCTCTAGTAAAATAGAAAGTATTTTCCATGAATTATCTTCTAATTCTTTGGTCTCTTCTTTTAGCTTTTCCTTTCTTTCTACTAATATTCTACTCATCTCATTAGCCATAGAAGGGTTTTTAAGTAAGATAGAGGCAAATTTCTCTTTCTTTAAGATAAAGACTTCTGTTTCTTTAGTCGTTTTTACCGTTGCATTTCTTCTTTTTCCTGTCAGTAAAGACATTTCTCCAAAATAATCATTATTCTTTAAAGTAGCAATTACTTTACTTTTTCCACTTTTAGTAATGTTTACAATTACTTCTCCTCCATTAATGATATAGAAGGAATCACCTTCTTCATCTTGCTTAATAATAGTCTTATCTTTGGAATAAACTTTCCAATCTAAATTTTTTGACAATTCTCTTAATTCGCCTTCAGACAAAGGTGATAAAAAGTCAATCTTTTTTAAAATATTTAATTGAGTCTCTAAATCAGGTCTTCTTTTTTTCTCTAAGATTTCCTTAATGATAGCATATTGAGCATGAGCCAAAGTTCTAATGGTTTTATTTTCTTCGCCTATCTTATTGCTAAAAGCCCAACTTAAATATTTCTTAGCTTCTTCATAATTTCCTAATCGTCTATTTATTTCTCCAATTATATATAAAAAAGTTATCTGATCGACTTTTAAGTTTGATTCGTTTTCAAAGGCTTTCAAGTAATAGATTAAAGCATTCTTTAAAAATTCCCTTTCTAATTGAAAGGCATTCATATCTCGAGCTAACCAAGCAACTTTCATCATCAGATCAGCAATTTTTTCACTGGTATTCTTTCTTAATTTATAGCATTCCACCGCTATTTGATAACTTAACAAGGCTAAGTAAAGATTTTTCTTTTTATTAAAATCTGCATTTTTAACCAGCTCTTCTCTCTCTTTTCTTTTTTCAAGAATCTTTTCACAAATTACCCAAGGAGTATTTAAAAAGTCTTCTTTAAGGGCGGCATAAAAACATTGAGGACAAATATAAATAGCATATGATTCAGGATTAATTTTCTCATAGGTTTTCATAAAATCAGTATCTTGAGAAATAACTTTACAGTCTTCTGGCTTTACATACTCAGTCTCAAACTTATTTTTGCATACTGGGCAAGTAACATTTTCTAAATATATTTCTCCATTCATTTTTAGCTCCTATGTTAAGAGGGTAAGCATTCAGTTAAAATTTAAAGGTGTCTTTAATTTGCAAGAATAAAGAGAAGACATTCCAGCAATTTTTTTCCTCGGAAGAATCGGAAGAATCTACTTCTTTTCTTTTGACCTGATCGAGCCTTCCTTGTCTTTCTACTAAAATTCTACTCATCCTCACGGCCAAAGAAGGATTCTTAAGAATAATTCCGGCAAAATGTTCTTGGTTAATAATTAATAATTCACATTCTTCTAAAGTTACTACCGTAGCGCTACGAAGCTCACCAGTCAAAAGAGACATCTCTCCAAAGAAGTTATTTTTTTCCAAGGCAGTAATCTCTTTCTCTTTTTCATCTTTCTTAATTGTTACCCTGACTCTTCCTTCTCTAATAATGAAGAAAGAATCTCCTTTTTCGCCTTCATTAATGATCACCTGGTCTTTATCTACTATCTTCCATCCTATGTTCTCGGCTAAATTTAACAAATCTTTTTCAGTTAAAAGAGTAAAGAAGTCTATTTTCTTTAAGTTCTTAAATAATTCAGTAGCTGCTGGTTGTTTGCTCTTTCTAATCGTATCTTTTACTAAAAAATATTGATCTTGGGCTAACCTCTTGATCTCTGCATTTTTAGAAGCGTCACGATCGTAGATGACCAATGTTAAGTATTTAAGAGACTCTTCATAATTACCTAATCTTCTTTCCATCTCTCCTGTTAAATAAGCCACCATTATTTGGTCTACCGAAGAACTATCTTCTTCCTGGTAAGATTTTTTGTAAAATTTCACGGCTTTCTCTAAAAAGCTCTTTTCTAAACTGTAGCTTTTGTTTTCCCGAGCTAACCAAGCAGCTTTGGTAAATAAAGAAGCAACTTTATCACTACAATTTTTTCGTAGCAGGTAACAAGAAGCACCTAATTGATAACTGATTAAAGCTAAGTAAGAATTACGTTCTTTCTTAAAATCAGCTCCTTTAGCTAAGACTTTTCTTTCTGGGAAACTTTCTCTAAGTAACTCTATGGTTTTTGGAGTTAATTTAGAGAAGTCAAGACGAAAAGAAGCATAAAAACATTGGGGGCAAACCCAGACATCATACCAATTGGGATTAATTTCTTCATATCTTCCCATAAGATCGCTGTCGCGAGATTTAAGTTTAATTTTCTCTATTCGCACCATGAAAGCATTAAAATTATTTTTACAGATGGGACATT
This sequence comes from bacterium, assembly GCA_018830565.1. Classification (NCBI taxonomy): domain Bacteria; species bacterium. Next base: position 5,834 of record JAHJRX010000080.1, read on the forward strand.
CAATTTCTTTTGTCCAAAAGGGATTCATTCTTTAAATTACCCCACCGTGAATTAGCTTAGCTACATCTTTAGCAAAGTAAGTAATGATAATATCTGCTCCAGCTCTTTTAATGCCAGTTAAGATTTCTGCTATCATTTCTTCTTCTTTTATCCAGCCTGCTTTAGAGGCAGCTTTGACCATATTATATTCTCCACTTACACTATAAGCAGCTAAGGGATGATTAAATTTTTCTTTTATTTTAGAGATAATGTCTAAATAAGCTAAAGCAGGTTTGACCATTAAGATATCTGCTCCTTCCTGGATATCTAACCCTGCCTCTAAGATGGCTTCTTTGTCTCGGCGGTAATCCATTTGATAGTTTTTTCGGTCTCCAAATAAAGGGGCGCAAGAAGCTGCTTCCCTAAAAGGTCCATAAAAAGAAGAAGCGTATTTTACGGCGTAACTCATAATAGGAATTTGGTAATATCCATTTTTATCTAAAATTTCCCTAATGCTTTTTACCCTTCCATCCATCATATCTGAAGGGGCAACTATATCTGCTCCAGCTCTAGCCTGAGAAAGGGCTATTTTACTAATTAATTCTAAGGAAAGGTCATTATCTATTTTATTATTTGAAATTAATCCACAATGTCCATGGTCCGTATACTCACAAAGACACACATCGGTGATAATCACTATTTCAGGAATCTTTTCTTTAATGGCTCTCACGGCTGACTGAATAATACCTTCTTCGTCATAAGCCTCACTTCCCATATTATCTTTAATTTTAGGGATACCAAACAAGATGATGGCTGGTATTTTTAAATTCTTAACTTCTTCTAATTCTTCTAAAAAAACATCGATAGAAAAGTGGTATTGACCTGGCATAGAATTTATCTCTTTTTTAACTCCCCGACCAGGGACGACAAAATAAGGCATAATTAAATCAGAGACCGATAACCTTATCTCTTGAAACATCTTTCTTAAGATAGGATTTTGGCGAAGCCTTTGTAATCGCAGAATAGGAAATTTCATCTTATTTTTCCTTGAAAAGAATACCTAATAATAAATTTAACTAATTTTTATAAAAATTACAACTAATTTTTATTTTAGTCTCAGCCAGATTTGGCTTGACAGGATTGGACATGTCTATTTAACGGAAATTAGGACATTTCTACTTGACGGAAATTAGGACATTTCTATTTGTGGCTAACAATAGACAATTTTATATTTGACAAATAAGTAAAAATATATTATTTTTTAAGAACTTTACTAAAAATATAAAGTTTATGGTGCTTTTAAAAATAGAGGGTGTATGAGTCTTTTAGCAGATTATGCTTGGGTGGTTTTATTTGCAGGCTTAGGGATGCTCTTTGTCTTTGGAGGATATATTGTTAATTGGCTTCTTAGACCAAGTAATCCATCTTTTAAGAAGCTATCTTCTTATGAGTGTGGGGAAATACCTGTAGGTACTTCTTGGATTCAATTTAATATTCGTTATTATCTCTTTGCCTTAATATTTGTGATCTTTGATGTGGAAATAGTTTTCTTATTTCCGTGGGCAGTGGTCTTTAAGCAACTAGGTTTATTTGCCTTTGTGGAGATGGTTGTCTTTATAGCTATTTTACTTGTCGGCTTACTCTATGCCTGGAAAAAAGGAGTATTAAAGTGGATTTAGTTTATAGCGGGTTAAAAATAGTTTAAAAAATAGTTTATAGTAGTTATTAACGAAAACCGGACATAGAAAATAATACCGAGCAACAAAAGATAAACTTGTTTGGAGTTAAATTAATTTGCTCTATGTCAAATTTTCATTAATAAGCGCTATATATATAATAGAGAATAATAGAGAAGGTGAATGGTAATGAGTATTTTAGAAAAAGTAGGTGGATTTGTTGAAAAAATGCCTGGCGGCCAAGTTATTTTAGCCCCAGTTGATTTTATGATTAACTGGGCAAGACGTTCTTCCTTATGGCCGATGACCTTTGGGTTAGCTTGTTGTGCTATTGAAATGATGGCTACTGGTGCCTCCAGATATGATTTTGACCGTTTTGGGGCAGGAGTCTTTAGACCCTCACCGAGACAGTCTGATTTGATGATTATAGCTGGGACAGTTACTTATAAGATGGCCTTACGAATTGAATTGTTGTATTGCCAAATGCCTGATCCTAAGTGGGTAATTTCAATGGGTAGCTGTGCTAACTCGGGGGGAATATTTAATACTTACAATGTGGTTCAAGGTGTAAATAAAATCATTCCAGTTGATGTTTATGTTCCTGGTTGTCCCCCAAGACCCGAAGGACTTTTGTATGGCTTGATGAAGCTTCAAGATAAAATCAAAGAGATGAGTATTGCTGGATAACTTAAATGATAATTTAAATAGAGAAAAAATAAGGAAAAAGATGAACAAAGAAGAGATCATAAAAACAATAAAGGAAAAATTTCCAGAGGACATTGAAGAGATAGACAAAACAATTGATTTGACTATCAAGGTAAAAAGAGATAAGATCCTCAGCATTTGTAAGTTCTTACATGATGCTCCAGGATTGGAGTTTGATTACTTAGTTGATATTTGTGGTGTAGATTATCCTGGTAGGCCATCTCGCTTTGATGTCGTTTACCATTTTTGTTCCATAAAAAGGAAACATCGAATAAGATTAAAGGCTTCTCTTGGTGAAGGTGAATTTATTAGCTCTGTGGAGTCGGTCTGGAAAGCAGCTAATTGGTATGAACGTGAAGTTTATGATCTATTGGGCATTAAATTTGATAATCATCCTAATCTCCAGCGGATCCTTCTTCCTGATGAATGGGAAGGACATCCACTACGAAAGGATTATCCATTAGTAACTGATGAGGGAGAAAAATGGCTGGAGGAAAAGCTGAAGACATACTTGCCTGAAGAAGTGGTAAATGGTAAGTTGTAGTGTTTTGATGGGATAATTGAGGAAGTAAGATGGCTGAAGTTCAAGAATTAGTTGTTAATATGGGTCCTCAACACCCCAGTACTCATGGGGTGTTGAGATTAGTAGTTCAATTAGATGGTGAGGTAGTAACAAAGATTACCCCTCACCTCGGTTATTTACACCGTGGCTTGGAAAAATTAGCCGAAAATAAGACCTATGCTCAGTTTCTGCCAGTAACAGACCGGCTTGATTATATAGCGGCTGTTTCAAATAACTTAGCTTACTGTCTGGCAGTTGAAAAGCTGCTGGGACTTGAGGTTCCCAGGCGAGCAAGTTATATTCGGGTTATCTTAGCTGAGCTTACCCGAATCGTTAGTCATCTTGTCTGGTTAGCTACTCATGCTCTTGATTTGGGAGCATTTACCCCATTCTTGTACTGTTTTCGAGAGCGAGAGATGATCTTAGATATCTATGAAATGTATTGTGGATCAAGATTGACTACTACTGCTTTTAGAATTGGTGGCGTACCAAGAGATTTAGATGAAGACCTTCAAAAAAAGATAGAGGAGTTTATAGATATATTTCCTTCCAAAATAAAGGAGTATGAATCATTATTGACTAGAAATAAAATCTGGCTTAAAAGAACGATGGAGGTTGGGATCATCTCGGCCGAGGAGGCTATTAACTATAGCTTAAGTGGTCCACCCCTTCGTGGTTGTGGAATAGAATGGGATTTACGTAAAGTAGAGCCATATTGCGTTTACGATGAGCTTGAGTTTGATATTCCAACCGGTCGAGGGGTAGGAGATACCTATGATCGGTACTTAGTTCGATTAGAAGAGATGAGGCAAAGTTGTAGAATCATTAAGCAAGCTTTTGAAAAGATGCCGTCAGGTAAACTCATGGCTGAGGAAGCGAAGGTTGTGCCTCCACCAAAGGAGAAGGTAGCTACCCAGATTGAATCTCTTATTCACCATTTCCATATTATGTCTGAGGGTTTTAATCCACCAAGAAGAGAAGTATATCAAAGTATTGAAGCCCCCAAAGGAGAGCTTGGTTTTTATATCATTAGTGATGGTTCGCCAAAACCTTACCGCATGAAGATTCGTGTTCCCTCGTTTGCTAACCTTCAAGCTATTGGAAAGATGTGTGAAAATGGGATGATGATGGCAGATGTGGTGGCGATTATTGGAACATTGGATATTGTCTTAGGAGAGATTGACAGATAAAATGGCAAACATATAGGTAGTCTCTGAAAATAGCTTATTTATGTGGCGATTATTAGAACATTGGATATTGTCTTAGGAGAGATTGACAGATAAAATGGCAAAC
>JAHJRX010000081.1 GCA_018830565.1 bacterium
AATCTGGCGGTTATGTTGTAATGAAGAGATTTCTATTTAGACCATCTGCACCGATAATAATAGTGAGAGCAATTATTGAAGGAAGAGAAGGGAGTCGACCATTAAAACTGGTTTTCGATACCGGTTCTTCCTACACTATCCTCCCCTGGGAGATAGTTGTAGCCATTGGATACGATCCAGCCATATCAACAAAGAGAACTCAATTAACCACTGCGAGTGGACTTGAAATGGCTCCTGTTATTACTATAAGTAAAGTTATTGCCCTGGGAGAGGAAGTAAAGGATTTAGAAGTTGCTTGTCATGATATACCACCTAATGCTTATGCTGATGGCCTTTTGGGCCTAAACTTCTTGAGAAATTTTAATGTCTTTTTAAAGTTCAAAGAAGGTTTTATCGAAATAGGATGAAAAGTAGCCAGACCTGAGCTAAGGGGGACAACCAAATTGCTGAAGAATTTGGAAGGTTTCATTTTCAAGAAAACGCCTACATTGCTTCCATAAAAAAGCAGAAGAATAACTCAATGACTTAATGACTGAATTATAGTGAGGTGAAGAGATGAGGGTAGTTGTTCAGAATTATGTTGGATATTTTTTTGGGAATAGAGAGAGGTTAGGAGGAGAGATTCTATGATACCAGAATCGGATCTAAAGGCAATAAGAGAATGGGCACAAAAGTATAACATCCGTTCCATCTATCTTTTTGGCTCCAGCCTCCAAGAATCGGGCGAAATTAACGACATAGACCTTGGCATCGAGGGTATCCTCAAGGAGCGTTTTTTTGAACTGACAGGCGAACTTGAGTGGGCGTTGTCAAAAACGGTTGATGTAGTAAACCTTGATTCCAACAATCCCTTTGCCCCAGTTGTTCGCAAATATGGGAGACTCATCTATGACTGAATATGAAGAATACCAGACCGCCGAAAAACAAGCTATGGAGCGAACGCTTGAGCTGCTATCCAAAGGTCTATCACGGGAATCGAAGGAAGAGCTTGACTATGCTGGCATTGCTACATATTTACACAATCTTTACGGAGGAGTTGAAAATATCCTGAAACATACTTTGAAAAATTGTGGAGTTAGAATTACACCATCGGAAACCTGGCATAAGGAACTTCTCATAGGTGCCGTAAAGCACAGGATTGTGAGTGAATCATTAGCAGATCAGCTCAGGGATTACCTAAAATTTCGCCATTTTTTTATCCATGGATATGGCTTCATGTTGGAACCAGAACTTTTGATGCCCTTGGCTGAGAAAGCAAGGCTTGTCTTTGGCCAGTTCTTTGAAGAAATCAAATTATATATCTCTAAACCCAGAAAGGAATAACGATTGGCTCAATAGCTTAATGACTGATTAACTCAATAACTGTTGACTAACGATACGTTAAGGTGTATAATATTAGCGTATGCAAGTAAAACTTCACAAAAAAGCTACTACAACTTTAGCAATAAGAAAAGCAATTAAAGAAAGTTCTCTTTCTGCTTATGCTTTGGCTAAAAAGTATGGCATTAGCCAGACTACTGTCCAGAGGTGGAAGAAGTCAGAAAGCCTTGAAGACAAGCCTTCCCGTCCTCATAAACTCAACACCATTCTAACTCCAGAGCAAGAAGACCTCATCTGCTTTGAAAGAAAACAGTTTAAGAAAACGATAGAGGAGATTTTCTTTACTCTTGAGGATAAAATTCCTACTCTCTATCCTATGAAGATATACCGTTGTCTCAAAAGACATAGTCTTGATGCCTTGCCTTTAGAGTTTGTAAAGATAGAAAGAAAGATCAAGAAATTTAGAAAATATGGTATTGGTTATCTTCATATTGATCTTTTATATGCTCCTAAAATCAATAAAGAAAGAAGCTATATCTATACTGCTATTGACAGAGTAAGCAAGGTTGCTTTTGTAATGCTTGGAAAAAGCAAAACCAAGACTCCTGGAGCTTTCTTCTTAAAACAAGCTTTAAGATTCTATCCATACAAAACAAACTACATCTTAACCGATAATGGCATTGAATTCTCTTACAAGGCTTTACCAAAAGGAAAGAAGACCAAGAAGATTCATCCTTTTGATAATATCTGCCAAGAAAACAAGATTCAACATAGAACCATCAAATTTAAGCATCCTTGGACTAATGGTATG
>JAHJRX010000082.1 GCA_018830565.1 bacterium
AAAAGTAAGAACTTTTGCCACTTTGTCCCTTTCCTTTCCTTGAATAGTAAATTGGTCTTCATTAACTAATCGGCAAAGGGGCATATTGTCTTAAATTACCTATAAAATAAAAAGAAATTTTCATAATTAGAATTGCTGGATCATCGTGCATATCTGATTGTTCGATTGGCATTACGCCAAGCATTTGCAGAAGGAATATCTGGTTTGCCGGAAAATGCACCAGGTGTTGAAATAAATGGTGTCTATGACGGGCAGACAAAACTTGATACAGATACCTTGATGGCAACACTTTTTATGGATATTTTCCCATTAGCCCAGATTGGAACACCTATAAAAAGCGAGGCTCAAGCCCCTGTCTGCGAAGGTCAGGCAAAGCGGTTTATGAAAGGGTTCATAAAATTTATTATGGTTTTCAAGGATAGAATGCCAGCAAGAGAATTGATCTATAATCTACAGGCATTGATAAATTTTGAGCTTTGCATTTATACCCTTAAACTGATTTACGGCACAAACTATCTCGTCAAGACTGGTGATATATCAGCACAATTTACTCTGGATATAATGCCGACAAAGCCGGAAATCTATGTGGATATTACTGATAATCAAAGATGTTTTAGTCGTGAAATAGCCCGTCAATGCGTTTCAAGAGACCTTCAGGAGTTTGCACAATTCTTTACTTCAAATTTAAGACTTCGCTCGATAGACTATTTTGCCAGCAGCAACCCTAAGTTAAAAAGTATGATTGCGGGAAATCAAGGGGGAGAGTATTTTAGAGTTCTTAACTCACTTGCTCAACACAATGATATTCAGGCAGATGCCAGAAGTGCAATAAAGCGAATTCGGGATGAAAACCAGATAGAGACCGATGAGATAAATGAAATGTTAGAAGAGTTCTTCAGTCGTTGTGATAATCGCTATCCTGATGACAGCCTGAGCAGATTAGTAATGATTTTAGATGAAGCACAGAGAAACAGTCTTGGTGTCAAGATGATACAATGGTTTAAGGATATGGGCGGCGTTGAAAGAAATTATGGTTTTATTAAGGGAGCAGGCAGGTATCGTAATACATGGGCATATTCAATGAGCAATGACCTGCTCTGGACTTTAGTGCATTTGGCTTCCATCAATCCGTCTGAACTTAAGGATAATGATAAACCGAAACGATTCAGGCTGGCTGAGTTTTTAGAATTTCTTGAAAAATGGTACGGGATAGTTATCAACAGGGTCCCTGAGGGTATGGAATCTATAGAATCTAACCACTCTGCACGCGAAAATCTTTCAGCGTTACAAAGAAGATTAAAGCAGATGGGATTATTTGATAACCTTTCTGATGATTTTGAGGCCCAGTATATCAGGCCGCAATATAGAGATGTTCGCAAGGCTGGCTAATGTCATTGAAATAATTGGGGGTAATAATGTTTTCTAAAATCCAACGGTTTACTGAGAATCTACAAACGCATTTTAATAATGTTTCCATAGGTCATTGCTTGCGTGTTGACGACCTGCCGATTAAGGAATGCATTGAACTATGCGAATGTCTGAACATGCTTGAATGTAATTTTTCAGCATATATTCTGGAATCAACCTTTTTGCCCTCTGACAAAGAAAGCTATATTATCAGCATTGATGTTGCCATAGAAAAGAGAAATTTACAACAAGAGTCTATCTGCCTCATTATCCCAACCAATACGAATCACTCTGCTGTTTCATCACTGGGCAATTCCTTTGAGAGTTTTGACACTCAGGATTTCCTGGAAAAATTAGAAAGAGAATTTATGGATAGGATTCCTGCGAGCATAAAAAATGCAGTTAAAAAATCTATTAATCAGGCAAAGAAGACTACAAGGCTGCAAACAGAAGATATGGTACATTATCTCAATGAAATTTGCGAGAACCCCACACTTAAAACAGTTGGCACGGCTCTCTGGAAGATTGGACTTATCCCCGATAAAACTAATGATTTTGTTGAACGATTAAAGCATAATTATGATTTGTGTAAAAATGCTTGCATATCCTGTCAGACCGCAGGCAACAGTGCGACAGAAACTTGAAGCGACAAAATTAAAGAAAGGGCATTTCATGGACAGGTTAGAACAATTTCTTCTTGAAAAACCAATGGAGCCGCCTGCAAAAAATTGGCTTGAACGATTTGTAAATGAGGGTGATTTTGACTTCAGTAAGTGGAAATTCCCTGAAATACAGCCATCTGATTTGGAAGGAATTAAACTGAACAAACCTAAACGAAAGCCTGACGGTAGTCTTGTATCAGGATGTGGAGATATAAAATGCGAAGCCTCAGATGCTCCTATTATTGCAGAATGCGAGACAAAGAAAAAGATTTCTGTTTCATGGAGTACGGAGCCGAAAAATGTTCAGAATGTAGCCAAATGGCAAGTAGAATTAATCCCCTCAAGAGAGGATTATGACGAAGAAGTAGATTCAGGCGAGTTGCCTCAAGTCAGAAAGAATGCAACGCAAAGAAGTGGACAGCTTTCACTTGATATAGATATTGATAATTTAGGAATAGGGTGGGTACAGGTCAGAGTAACAGGACTTGATGAAAACGGAACTGAAATTGTCAGTGAGAATGGCTCTGTCATTGAAGTCCTGTCTGAAAGGATATATCTTCAGCAGAGTCAGATTGAAGATGTTGAGCCAAAGCATAAACTTAAGGTCGCCCCGAATCTACCATTTGGTTATCTGGAGATTGCCCAAACATATACTGAAAAAGAATGGAGAACTACACCGCAAGGTTGGAAGACCGGAGATATTGATTATTTTAGTGTTTTGGTTGGAGATTCTTCAGTTTGCCGGATTGAAATAAGTAGCATTCTTCATGCTTTTGAGATGAAAAGCCTTAGTTCTTACGAGGGTTTTGGACGATATTCATATAAAGTTGATGACCTTGATAAATTTGATAAAGACAAAATATCCAGCCGACTACCAGATTTTGCAAATTTCCCTTCATGGATATCGGAGGCAGCCGAACGATTCAAAAAACAACGCGAAGTATTATTTAAGCATATCAGGGTACAACAAAATGGAATTGTTGAGACAGCAGACTGGGAATCTGAATTTGCAAAAACAACGCTTTTTAACAGGGCAAGGTTATACGCAGAGGCGTATAGTCAATTATTGGAGACCATTCTTAATGCGAAACAGCAAGCAGTTCAGGAAAGACAGGAGATGCTTCAGTTTTTCCTCTCAATAGATTCTGTAGAGCTTGAAATCTGTTATAACACCGGTAATCAAAAGGCGTTAATCCTTCTCCCGACACATCCGCATAGAATGTTATGGTTTTCTGCTTATGCTTCATTGCTGAATGATTGGAAAAATAAGCTGTTGGCATTGCCAAAGAAACGCCGCAAAGATACCATTAACCTGAATCATCTGAAGGAAATAACCCCTGCAAATACTCCGTTTATTATTCCATCGGATTCTTTTCCTGAAAACCAAAACAACTGGTATGTTTTTTCAAGAAATATCGGATTTTCTTTTGGATTATTTTTACCGCCTGCATGTCCTGACTGGACTCGTGTATCTGCTGATGTGCTTCATTTCCTTTCTTATGACGATGAAATAATGCCAACCGATGTTCAGCCAAAGAGAATAAGTGATGATATTGAGAAATATATTAAGATTCATCCTTATTGTAAAGAAAAAGGGCTTAAAATTGGCGTTGTTAACCCCGGTAATGGCAATTTATTGGCAAAGGCAATATGGAATCTTTTAGTTTCGGGAGAAAACAGTGAAGAAAATACTAAAGAATTTCCAAAAATCAAGAGACTTGAAATATCATCCATTGCTCGCCCACCACTTCCTATTGAGATTGAAGGATTTGAGGATGTGTTACGCAAGCAATTTTATTTATTGGAAAATATTGCTGACGATGCCTCAATCTTGACCCCGGCATTTGCACTATCATTGACCAAAAGAACAGAACGCCCTGATTTCCCAAATGGCGAACAGCATGTATCATTTAGTTTTGATGCGTCAAATCCTCAGATTTCATTAGAACAACTTCTTGAAACAACAACCGAGAGCATTTCATTCTATGGGCTTATGAATCGCTGGCAGACTGATTCGTCTTCAGAATACGGTCAATTAAAATGGCGTTACTGGCTTGCCGTTTCCAAACCTGAACGATTTGAACGACATCCGATAGACCCTAAATTTACCGATTTTCTATTGAATATCTCAAAACAACAATCGTATTCATTAGCATTTTTATTAAATCCAACTTTATCAAAGGATGCTGTTTGCTGTTTGAGCAGTGTAATTGGACCTGATGAACGCGGATTTATTGAATATCTTCACCAGCAATCAGACTGGGTGCTTACTATTGACAGGTTTTTCGGCCCTGATTTTTTTGATAGCCCGAATGACCCTTTTCTTTCAGAATTGAGTAAAAAGTATTTGATTGATTATTCCCCTGATTTCTCAGAAGGAATTGGGGATAGATTGCTTGTTACTACCTGCTGGCAAGATGAACTAACACAAATCATAGCGAGTAAATTAGAGAAAATAAATCTCAGATCAAATGAGGAAAGTGTTCTTAACTTGGTAAGTGCCTTAAAATCCCTTTCAGGCACTTATGCATTACAGTTATTTGAAGAAGACCATGAGCAAAACCAAAATACTATAGCTATCGGCGCAACACTTCACTATTTGTTGCAAAATAGAGGCAAGGAAAAATTCTTATTGATTCCGGTATATTGTCATCCTGATATTTTTGATGATGCTGTTAATTTGTGCGACTTTTTACTTGTTAGTGCTACACAGCAAAACATTAAAATCATATGTATTGACTCAGCAATTGAAGCAGACTTATCTTTTAGGTCTTCAATCCTTGAAAATATCAATGAATGGCTCTTAAAAACAGAGGAATTCCTTCAAAACAAATATTTTATTAGTCAAGAAGAAATGGAAGAAAAAATAGGAGTGACTCTGGAGCGTTCTCGCCTTGTAATGTTGATGCGATATTATCTTTCAAAGGCAGTGCGGTATAACTTAATTGATATAGATGGATTCGTTAAACTTAATGATTTGCTTAGCAGGGTGGAAGCCGGGAAAATTCAACCAAATATATTGAAACGAGCATATTTGATAAGTCCAGATGAAGATGAATATAAAATTGAACTGCCAGAGCAAAATGAAATAAAAGCGACGATTCTTGGCAAGCATGTGTTATCGGAATCCCCACAACCGCTTGATTACAAAGAGCAAATCATTACAGGCTCTGACGAAGAATTACCGCTCATAACAGAAGAACAAAATAGGGAAGAAGAATACAAAGAAATACTTGCTGAACAACCGTCTGATATTGGCAGTATCAAAACGGATGAGATTGATAATGCAGACATACCTTCATATCCAGAGTCTGCAGAAATCACAGTAGGCAAGTCTGTAAATAATGAAAATGTTGTTTGGAAACCCTCTGTAAAAGGAAGCCCTCATGTTTTTATTCTTGGAATACCCGGACAAGGCAAGTCAGTTACAATTAACACATTGCTTGTTGAATTGCAGCGTAAGGGAATTGGTACTTTGACCTTTGATTTTCATGGACAATTTAGTGATGAGAAGAATGCCTTTAGAAAACTTTGCATGCCTACAATTTGGAATGCAGCGGAAGGACTACCGTTTTCACCGTTTGAAGCTGATTTAGTAAGTGAAATAGGGCAACAGTCATGGAAAACCCAAAGCTTTGCATTAGCAGATATATTTGCGTATGTCTGCGAGCTTGGTGATATTCAAAAAGACGGGGTGTTTAGGGCAATCTCTGCTTGCTACAAAGATGCTAAAAATCGTGGCGATAATACATTCCCGACAATCAACGATATGGCAAAAAAGATTGACCAATTAGAAAGAAAGAAAGAAATAAAGAATGTGTCAGCTAAGTGCAGACCGCTTTTAGAGATGAATGTATTCAACCACAGGCGGTTGAGAGTAGCTGGGATATTCTTGAAAGTACTAAAGGAGGCTTGGTTATTAATGTAAAAGAAATTGGCTCAGAAACGCTTCAATTAGCTATTAGTGCCTTTGTTTTAAGAAAAGTATATAAAGAAATATTAAGATGGGAAGAGTCTACTGTCTTGAAATTGGCAATTGTTTTAGACGAAGCTCATCGTTTGGCAAGGGATAAAACCTTACCTTTAATAATGCAGGAAGCAAGGAAGTTTGGAGTTTTGGTTATTGTTGCAAGTCAAAATATCAATCATTTTCATGAAAATGTACTCGGCAATGCTGGAACTAAGATACTTTTCCGAACAAACAATCCGGATTCAAAAAAAGTCAGTAAGATGGTTCAAATGCGTAGTGGCAGCAATGCTCAAGGTATTATTGAGCAACTTAAAACAGGACATGCAGTGGTTCAAACTCCTGACATGAGATATGCAGCAAAAACAATGATGAGAAAAATTGATTAAATTGGAGAACAGAATAGGAGAGATTAGGGGGCAGTTCCTATAATTACAGCACAAAAAGCAGAAAGGCGTAAAACCATGAAAGGCTTCTTTGCCTTGATTTTTATGGTTGGAGTTCAGGCTTTAGCCTTTCACTGCTTAAGCTTCCGGCTGAACGCTTACCTTAATCATTCTTTAAGGAGGTAAATTAAAATGGCAGTAGCCGTAGATATGGTAGCAGAAAGGTTACATAAACTTGAAGATTACCTGAATAAATTAGATAAACAAGTATTATGGTTCTTAATTATAATAAGATTCGAGATTACCTACAGAAAGAAAGGCTCGTAGGATTAAGGGAAGAAAAAAATTCAGAAGTCGGGTTAATCAAAGAAGAACTTTCATCAGAAGAACTTAAAGATTTAAGAACAGAAATATCGCGATTGCAAGCCATTTATGATGCTTTATCTAACGGACAGGTTTTGTCATAACTTAATCCTGATAATCTGCGGCAATTTGCGTCCCATCAAGAGATTGCCTTTGTGGAGGAGAGTAAAATTTATTGAGATTCAAAGTCTATTACATAGAAACCGATAACATAATTATACGAGAAGATAGGTTGTGAAGGAATTAATTCTACAAGAAACAATTGAGCAAAGAATCTTTTTAATAAGAGGACACAAGGTTATGATAGATAGAGATCTTGCTGAATTATATGGAGTAGAAACGAAATATTTAAATAGGCAAGTAAAACGCAATATCGAGCGGTTTCCCGAGGAATTTATGTTCAATCTTACTACAGAAGAAAAGAATGAACTGGTGACAATTTGTCACCGGTTTAGAACAATGAAACATTCAAGTGCCTTACCTTTCGCATTTACCGAACACGGTGTAGCT
>JAHJRX010000083.1 GCA_018830565.1 bacterium
GTTGAGTAATCACTCGTTCATCTTCGCCATACAGATATTCTGTGGGTTTAGATTCTACGCCACCTGTAGCCACAATTACCACGCCATGCTCAATTTCCTTTTCAATTCGCAATTCGCAATTCGCAATTCGCGATTTAAAATGTCCCACATGTCCAGAGATAGATACAATCTCACTCCCCAGATGCACCTTAATTAATTTATGAGCCTGCACCTTCTCAATAAGTGATTTCAAATATGCCTGCGGGTCGCTGCCATTATAAGTCCAATGGACATGCCGCATGTTTCCACCCAACTCTGCCTCACGCTCCACCAACTCAGTCTCAAACCCCTGCTCTGCTAATGATTGCGCAGAAACCATCCCGGAAAGTCCACCACCTATGACCAATGCTCTTCTGGTTACTGCCATTTTAGTGGTATATAGCGGCTCAAGTAAAACTGCCCGACCAACAGCCATACGGACTAATTCCTTTGCCTTCTTTGTTGCTGATGGTGGATTTGACCCATGCACCCAACTGCATTGGTCACGAATATTTGCCATCTCAAACAGGTATTTATTCAGACCCGCATCCCGGATAGTATCCTGGAACAGCCGCTCATGCGTCCTTGGTGTGCAGGAGGCAACCACTACCCGATTAAGATTATGCTCGCGGATCTTCTCCCTGATTAGCGCTTGCGAATCTTGACTACAGACATAAATCTTTTCCTCAGCACAAACTACATTTGGCAGCCCTTTGGCATACTCTACAACCTGGGGGACATCCACTACACCGGCAATATTTATCCCGCATCGGCAGACAAAGACACCAATCCTCGGTTCTTGACCGCGCACATCTATTTCTGGCGGATATTCCTTATGAATAATTTCACTGCCGCGCACTTCCCCAAGCAATTCCCCCACGCATGCCGCCGCACCTGAGGCTTGCATCACTGTCTCCGGTATATCCTTTGGCTCTGAGGAGGCACCACAGACATAAACGCCTGGTTTTGTGGTCGTAATTGGGTTAAATGTCGATGTCCCACAAAAACCATACTGATTCAGGTCCACACCAAGATTATTAGCCAATTCCTGAAGTTTAGCCCCCGGCTTTAAGCCAACAGAAAGCACTACCATCTCAAATTCTTCATCAACCAAGTCCCCATTTTCTGCAACATATCGAATTGTCAAATTATGGGTATTTGGGTCTTCCTTAACTGTGGAGACCATACATCGGATATACCGCACCCCATACTCATTTTTTGCCCGTTCGTAGTAAGCGTCAAACCCCTTGCCATACGCCCGAATATCCATAAAAAATATAGTTGGCTCAAGTCCATGGCTATGGTCCTTAGCGATGATGGCTTCCTTAGTCGCATACATACAGCAGACACTTGAGCAATATTTGCGCTGGTCATCCCTTGACCCTACACATTGAATCCAGGCAACCTTTTTTGGCTCCTTTTTATCTGAAGGTCGCTGGACATGACCGGCTGTAGGTCCTGAAGCAGAAAGATACCTCTCAAACTCAAGGCTGGTTACCACATTAGGATAATATCCGTAGCCGTACTCTTCCCGCACCTGTGCTGGGATAGTTTCAAAGCCTGGTGCAAGAACGATACCACCAACATTAATCTCAATCCTCTCCTCAGACTGACTAAAATCTATTGCCCGAGCATCACAAAATTTTTCACATAGACCGCATTTTTTATCTTTAGCCAGCCGAAGACAATTTTTATTATCGATGGCATATTTTAAAGGCACAGCTTGCGGATATTTAACATAGATTGCCTTGCGGGTAGCAGCACCTAAATTAAATTCGTCAGGAACTTTAACAGGACATTTTGTGGCACAAGTCCCACAACCTGTACATCTTTCCTCATTAACATACCGCGGCCTTTTTTGTACCGTAACCATGAAGTTGCCGGATTCACCACTTATCTCTGTTACCTCAGATAAAGTCAAAAGCTCAATATTCAGATTTGCGGCAACATCAACCAGCCTTGGTGACATAATACACATAGAGCAATCATTGGTGGGAAAGGTCTTATCAAGTTGAGCCATTCTGCCACCAATAGCTGGGGAATCTTCAACCAGATATACCTTAAACCCGGCATCTGTTAAATCAAGTGATGCCTGCATACCGGCAATGCCGCCGCCAATTACCATAACTGAGCCAATTTTATTCCCTTTATCTATCACTGGTTACCTCCAGAATCGTTATCAAGGTTATTCAAAGAATCTACTGGTAATTTCTTTCTGACAAATACCATTATATCTTCGGCTATCTTAATTGCTTCCCTTCCTTCTTCCACAGAATATTCATAGAATGGGTTAGTCGGATAGCGTATTTCCACAGCATATGGTGTTAAATTTTCAGCTATATCTCTAAGAGAATCAAACGAAGAATCTATCTGACAACATAAATCAATCAAATAGTCCAAATCATGCTGTTTTTCAAACTTAATGTTATGATAGATGAGAAAACCTTTAAGGTATTTTTCAGCACTTTGCTGACAATGAAAACAGACAGTATCAATAGGAGCATCTTCTACTTCGATAACAATCCTTGCATTCTTTAAATCATTATCTGCTTTCTTAAACCAATAATTGGCTAAATTTAATCTTTCATCCATACAATCTTCTACCTTTATTTAATATATGGTGAATAAAAGAGCCTATTACATCCTTATATCTTTCTACTTCAAAGGGTGTATAAACAATAATATCCATTGGTATCATATATCCTCTAAAAAGTCGTCTAATAGGGATTGACCGTTTATGTCTTGGAATATCTGAATCTCTAACAACTAATAAATCAAGGTCACTTCCCTTTTGGGAATTTCCTGAGGCATAAGAACCAAATAAAATAATCATTTCTGGGTGGAAGTGGTTAATAATCTTAGTTGTTATATCTTGAATCACTTCTTCATTAATTTCTCTCATCATTATCACCATTCCTAAATAAATAGAGTTCATCGGCCAAATCAAGTGATGCCTGCATACCGGCAATACCGCCGCCAATAACTAAAACTGAGCCAATTTTTTGTTTATCAGTACTCATAGGCTATAACTCCTATTTTTTTCACTTCTAAATACTTCTGCGCTCAACCACATTCTTCAAGACATTCCTTTATAAATTTATCCATATCAGTAGCAATTTCAATTGCCTCTGTAGCCTGTTCTTTCGTTGCTATTGGGTAATGGGACGGATATTTAAGTGGTGTATAATAGCGATTTAATACCCGACATTCTTCCTTATGAGTTTCAAATTTTTCAGGCACTTCTGAAATCTTTATACATTCATTTAACAATGTAACTAAATCATGTATCCTTTCTGGTTTTACCCCACAAGAAGTTATGTATGCTTTTAGATACTTCTCTACTGCATCATGGCATAAGATACACATTTGAGAGTAGAAATCGTCAAATTCTCTAAGGCTTGCTTGAGCAAAGGCTAAATCACTATTAGCCTTGTTAATCCATTCAAGGGTTATTTTATCCTTCATATATAACCTGCCCTTTTTCCAGGACCTCTTTAATAAAAAAATCGTTTATTTGTACTCTTTCTTTCACCTCTTCAGGAGTATAAACTAAAAAATCAACAGGTACATTATGTTTAATAAACTGGTCTACTTCCGCTGCCCTTTCCCATGGATTTTTCTTGGTTTGTTTAATAATTATTAAGTCAATGTCGCTGTCCTCGTCAGTCTTTCCATTAGCCAAAGAACCAAATAAGATAATCTTTTCGGGCTTATATTTGATCTTCAATATTTGAACAATCTCTTTAACTTCCTCTAAAAAAAGATTTATGACCGCTTTCATAGATTACTACTCCATCTTTTTTAATCTCATATAAAAAATCTAACTTATTTGCCCGTTTCATGAATAATCTTCCATCACTCCCATAGGATTCACCAAGTGTTTCTTTAACCACTTGCCTACATCCTTTATCCCCAATGCCAGCCCTAACACCTCAGTAAAATAAAGCACCGGAAAATTTGCCCCATTCTGCCGCATTTCAAGGTTTGCCTGACACATAGGGCAGGCGGTAACAATGCACTCAGCCCCTGTCTGTCTGGCCATATTGATTAACTTTTTTACCAAATCAACCACAATCCCGGATTGAGGCAGTGATAAACTCGCACCACAGCAATCTGTTTTGTATGACCATTTCATTACCTCACACCCGCAAGCATCAAGAAGCTTGTCCATAGATTGAGGTTGCTCCACAGAATCAAAACTGTCTTTGTGCGGCGGTCTGGTAATCAAACAGCCATAATACGGTGCAGTCTTTAGTCCTTGCAATGGTTTTTTGACCATCTTGCGTATATTATCTACCCCAATCTCATGATAAATCACATCCAACAGGTGTCTTGTTTGGACATCACCTGTCCACTGTATTCCAACTACTTGCTCCAATTCTTTTCGTTTATCAGCATCAGCCTTCAGCTCTTCATCTGCCTGCTTTAGATTATGATAGCAGGCAGAACAAGGCACGGCAACATCCAATCCTTGTTTTTGGGTAAGCAAAATATTTCGTCCGCTAAGCTGGACAGCTAAATCATGATTCAAGCTATGACCAGCACTTGCCCCGCAGCAATTCCAGTCTGGTATCTCCACAAGCTCTATGCCCAACGCCTGACACACAGCCTCTGTAGACTGGCCATACTCCTTGCCTGTAGAATGTAATGAACACCCTGGATAATATGAAAAACGCATTATTTGCACCCCTTAATATTAAAAAGTAGGTTATCGGATGAAGAGGTAAGAAAAGGTAATTATCTCTCCGTCAATCTCCACCTAACACCCAAAATCTATGATTGACAAGCCATAGTCAATAGTTCAATGCTAAATGTTATTACTCCTTTGCCCCAGCCTGTTTAAGTGCCTGGACAACCTCGATATGACCCTGAGCAGATGCCTCCATCAAGGCAGTTATGCCATCCTTATCTTTCGCATTCACCTCAGCACCTTTGGCAAGGAGTGCCTGGACAGTTGAGATGTCACCTCTTTTAGTCGCATCTACAAGCTTCTTCTTATTGTCTGCTGATGAATTCACAGACAACACAAAAACAAACAGACAGACCAAAAAAGCTAATGAGCTTCTCTTGCCTCCAATACCCCTTAAAACTAATCTTCCTATTGCTTTCAAAACTTTCATTACATACATCCTTAATCTTTATATTTTGCAAATTTTGCAGAATGGGTGTAAAATTAGTATATGAGTATAAAATTGGTATTCGGATTTTACATTTGTATTTGTTCACTCTTTATATCAACCGTATTCCTTTTTTAATCGCTTCTCCTACCACACCTATCTGTTGTTTCTTTCGCTCAAACTCTTCCGGGGTATAGCACAGGGCATCAACTACCTCGGCATTCCTATCCAATAATAACCCTAATTTATTGGTAAATTCATACATTCTTCTAATAAACTTAACCTTTGAAAACTTATCAGAGACTACAATGAGGTCAATGTCGCTGTATTCGCCCGGGTTTCCATAAGCCCGTGAGCCCCATAACCAGAGTTCCTCGGCAGCATAGATATCCTTTATTTTCTCTAAGTAATTATCCAGCAAATATCTTACCTTCTCATCATTTATCTTTCTTTTCACCCTGTCTCTCCTCAAGTTCGGTTTCAACAAGCCCAATTACTTCTTTTGCCCTTTTAATTCCTTGATTAGCATCTGCTTGATCACAATATTCATAAGGCATTCTATCAGTTACATCAGGGTATCGAAGGGCAAGATAATAAGAATCAAGTTCTCCGACAAGAGTTAAAGCTTTGTCTGACATATTGGTTTCCTCTACCAATTTCCTGAGCGAATGTATCCTCGGAGGAGATTCATTCCCTGTCTTTTTAATGTACAATGCCTTTAGCATTTTCTCCACAGCCTGTTGACAGAGAATCAAGCAAACATCATAAATTCCAATTTCCATGTTCTTTTTGGCGTTCTCAAGATCATGAAGAGCCTGCTTTATCCAACGGTCAATCACTGCCAGAAGTGCTACTTCTTTATCCATTATTTATTTCACCTTCTCAAAAATTTCCCTTATCCCTTTTTTGTTCCGAACACCATCGGGTAAAAGGGCAAGTTTACCTTTCATAAACATCTGCTGTCCTAACTGCATATCAGAAAATAACTGTCCACTCTTTAGCTTATAAAGTCCAATCAACTCCAATTCATGCACCCTGCCCCACCTTTTCACGCTATTCAAGAACAACTGATGAAACATGGTTATGTTTGGCTCTTTAGATACCCTTTCCTTTACCGCCACCTCTCGCAGGGTATCCATAAGATCTGGAATATTTATCTTCATCGGGCATCTGGTAACACATGTTTGACACCCAACACACAACCAGATAACAGATGAACCCAGCACCTTATCCCTATCCCCCATCTGAATCATGCGGTTAATCTGATTGGGCTTATAATCCATCCAGAAGGATAGAGGACAACCAGCGGTGCACTTCAGGCATTGAAGACACTTACTTACCTTGGTCAAACTTTTTTCTGTCACATACTTCATAAACTCTTTATTTGTCACATGCTTCATATTTGTCACCTACTTCATAAACTTTCTATTACATACTTCATATTTGTCACCTACTTCATAAACTTTCTATTACATACTTCATATTTGTCACCTACTTCATAAACTTTCTATTACATACTTCATATTTGTCACCTA
>JAHJRX010000084.1 GCA_018830565.1 bacterium
AGAAAGGTGCATATTCTTCCATTGGATCACCCTTGGAGGAAGTTTAAAATAAACCCATATAAAAGATCATTTTTATCTAATACAAAATAGGACATTTCTATTTAACGGAAAACAGGACATTTTCATTTTGCTGTTACATAAAATTTGTTCAATAGATTCTTCAAAAGCATTTTCGTTGATTATACTCATTGCTCCACCTCATCAAGAAGTTTTCGTATCTGCTCTGGTGCCGGCAATTCTTTCTGACTTTCAGTTCAATGGCAACCAGACATTTTAACCTGCGGTGATAGAGTAAAATATCAATGAAAAATTCTTCACCCTCTATCTCAAGACGAAACTGATTGCCCATAAATGCAAATGCCCCACCCATTTCTACCAGAAACTTGTTAACCTTCGCTATCAATGCCCGTTCAAGCTCCATCTCTCTATGTTCTTCGCCTAATTCCAAAAAATCAAAGGTATATTCATCCTTGACCGCCAGTTTTGCCTGATTTTTGATTTTTTCAGGCAGGACTTTATTGAAATTCGTCTGACCCAGCAAGGTTTTTTCATAACTCTGATTTTCAATTTGGTGAATCAGGACATTCTTTGTCCAGCCGAATTTTTTGGTCATGCGGATATAGAATTCACGCTCAAGATCGTCTTTACATTTAGCCATAATAATAATATTATTATGTGTCCATCCAATTTCTGCAACCATTGGTTGCAGATTTGGCTTGTTCTCATATTCCACAAAGAAATTGCGCATGTACCATATATTTCTTTCGGAATAACCCTGTACACCAGGAAATTCAAGCTGTAAATCTTTAGCAAGGTTTTCTACTATGGATTTGCCCCAGCCATGCTTCTTTTGACGGTCAACAATCATCTTACCAATATCCCAGTAGAGGCTGATGAGTTCTTTATTGACCGCTCTCAAAGCTTCATATTGTGCCGAACGGATACGCTGCTTTACATCCTGCAACAAATTGCCATATTCATTTGTTGGAATTTTATTTATCATTGATGTTCACTCCTTACATCAATTTTTCCGGTTACTACATTGCTGATAAGAGACTGACGGTATTCTTTGAGGGTTTCGATTTGGGATTGGATGTTCTGAGTTAAATCATCAATCTTGGCAGTTTTCTGGTCAAGAAAGTTGGCGATGAATTGTTGTTCGGAGAGAGGAGGGAGAGGGATTAAAAGATTTTCGATAACATTCATGCCAATATTCTGTTGTGTGCCATAACTCCAAAACAACTGCACCGATGTTTGAAACTCCTTAGAATTCATTGCTGACAAAACAAACCTCGCATCAACTTTTTTTTGATGCACACGAATTACAGCTAATGGTGACCATATGTTAAATTCCTCATCGGTTTCAACAATAGCCAAATTTCCAGTTGTTGCCCCTGACTTAATCATATAAATGTCATCACGCTTGGGATGGTATTTCAAACTATATCTTCTATGATCATATTCTGAGATAAAACCTCTTTTTCTTTCAAAATTAATTTTGTTATCCCGAATAGCTTCCGCAGAGACAAATGGCACACCTTCATCAAGGATTTCAGGTGTTTCATGTGGTCCGTCCGTAACTGGTGTGTCAACGATTCTTTTTATTGGTGAAACTCCCCAATGCTCCGGCACCTTGCCAATCCATTCAACCCCTGAATCCTTCATCTCTACATTTGGGTCAAGTCCCTTTGTCACCGCGTGAGAGATAATCGCCTGCCGTTTTTCTTTCAGAAGCTCTACCAGCTTTTCATTCTTCTTAATCAGCTCATCAATTTTGGAAGTTTTCTGGTCAAGGAAGTTGGCGATAGATTGTTGTTCAGAAAAAGGGGGAAATGGAATAATGATACGAGATAAATCTGATTGAGTTAATTTGTCTCTTGTGCTTCCTGTAATATATTTTTCGTAATCAACACAATTCAGAGAATGCATGACAAATCTTATATCACTATTTTCATAGATTTTCAGAATGTGTGCATGATTATTCACCCAAAACTTGCCTTTTGCAGTGAATGCTACATCTTTATTTTCAAGAAAGAAGGGAGCCCCATCTTCACCAATCAACAAATATTCTCCATCAAATAGGTAATCATTTACATAGCCTATAATTCCTGTTGCTCCATAGTACGGATAAGAACCTTCCACTTGTCCTCGTTCTTCTGCACTTAATGGAACCCTAATATTATCGAGGTTCTCCGTAGCATACTTCAACCTCTTCACTTCCCACCCCTCTGGTATCTCTCCCAACCATTCAATCCCTGAATCTTTATATTTTGGATATTTCTTCATTTATTTTCGTCCCCGCCTTTCTGACCAAGGCAATTGTGTCAGCACTGCTGACACTTTTTCTTACAAACACATGTTTACTTAACACCCGTAATATATTAAAGTATAATATAAAAATCCATATTATACTTTAACGCCCCCAAAGTATAATATAAAAACCTATAGTTTACTTTGGAACAATTTTAGATAATCATCAAAAGCAAACAATTTGTTTCTTTTATATCCGGTTACTTCCTTTAATATTCCTAACTTCTCAAAATCATTAACCAAAGAAATGGCAGACCTCGGAGTTATCTTAAAAAGATTAACCACATCATCAATACTTACTATTGGTTTACTATAAAGATAAAAAATAAATTCCCTTCCTTTTTCTGCTTTTCTGTTGAGTTTCACTATTTTTGCGTCAATATCATTTTTAAGTTTTAATGTTTCTTGAAATGTTTTTTTTCCTTTCTCTGCGGTCGATATAATCCCGTTTAGGAAAAATTTCATCCAGTGTGATAGATCGTTAGTTTCTCGTACATGAGAAAGAGCGTCATAATAAGATGTTCTGTTTTTTTCAAAGAAATCAGACAAATACAATGAAGGTTTCCTAAGCAGTTTATTGGCAACTAAATAAAATGTTATCATTGCTCTGCCGCAGCGACCATTTCCATCATTAAATGGATGAACGGTCTCAAATTGATAATGTGCAATGGCTATTTTAATAAGATGAGGCACTTCTATCTCTTCGTTGTGCAAAAACTTCTCAATATCACTCATAAGTTCAGGCACTTCATCGTGGGTTGGTGGTACAAAAACAGCATCTGATGGGTTTGAACCCCCAATCCAGTTTTGGCTTCTACGAAATTCTCCCGGTAATTTGTGTTCCCCACGAACCCCGGTCAGTAAAATTTTATGCATCTCTTTTAATAATCTATTGCTTAATGGTAATTTCTCAAGTTGTCCAATAGTATGCTTCATTGCCGTTATATAGTTTTGTACCTCTTGCCAGTCATCTCTTCTTTCAGGAACTATAACACTCTTATCCATTATTGCTTCATCTATGTTAGTTTTTGTACCTTCAATTTTGCTTGATGCCTGTGCTTCTTTGACAATATGCATTTGAATAAAAACATCTACATCCGGGACTATTAATGAAAATGCGTTTAGTTCACCCAATGATTGAGTGGCTTTTTCTAATAAGACATTGATTTTGGGGTCATCCCAAATCCAGGAATGATTTATTTTTTCAGGTAGAAAACTTTTATATTGATATTGTTGTCTGTAAGCACCAGACTTATAATCTCTAAGGTTCATCTTAATACCTCTATCAATAACCCTTCTGTTTCTTTTTCCAACACCAGAATATCTTTGCGAATCTCTTCAAGGCTTCTGAGTGGTTTATATTTATAAAATTCTTTTGTAAAGCTGATTTCGTACCCAACCCTTGTCTTCTTCTCATCAATCCAGGCATCAGGCAGATGGGGTTTTACCTCTTTCTCAAAATATCCGTGTATATCCTCATTAAGGGGGACATTCTCATAATCCCGCAACTCAGGGTTTGGCTCAGGGTTGCCATGCTTGTTAGAGATTATGTCTGCTGTTTCGTCATGCTCTGAAAGGGCTTTTAATATTGCCTTATTCAAGGATTTGTCCGCATCAAGGTTTCGTTCTCTGAAAACATCAGCCAATACTGATTGAAATTTATCTCTGTTTTTATACACTGTATCCCCAATAGATTTGAGAGCTATGATAATCCTTTCCTGCAGATTTTTCCCTTCTTCTATCTCCTTAAGCTGTTCATCTATTTTCTTCTTCTTGCTTTCTGCCAATTTAAGAAAAGCCTGTTCATCCTTCAGCCGCTTGATACGCTCAGCACTTGCCTGAAAATTAAGCTGAAAAGGTCTTTCAACCGTAATCTTGTAATAGCCGAAAGTCTCATTTAAGAATATCTTACTCTTGTCTGATTCCTCAAAGGATTTGTAAATATCCACAATCTTACCCATCTGTTCATCTGTTATGTGATGCCGTTTATTCCCTAAGCTCTTTCGCATATTCTCAAAATATTCCCGGGCATCTATCAATTGAACCTTACCTTTTCTTTCTGTTGATTTTTTGTTGGTAACAATCCAGATATAGGTAGAAATCCCTGTGTTATAAAATAACTGGTCAGGTAAGCCAACTATTGCCTCAAGCAAGTCATTCTCAATAATCCATTTCCTAATCTCGCTTTCACCGCTTCCGGCATCGCCTGTAAAAAGCGGAGAGCCATTAAAGACAATGGCTATTCTGCTGCCATTTTCTCGGACAGGCTTCATTTTGGAGATCATATGCTGTAAAAATAACAATGAGCCGTCGCTGATACGGGGAAGCCCGGCACCAAACCTGCCCTCAAAGCCAAGTTCCTCAGCCTCCTTCCTGACATCGGATTCTACCTTTTTCCATTCAACACCAAAAGGCGGATTTGAGAGCATTAAATCATAGGTTTCACCAGCAAGCTGGTCTTCTGAAAAGCTATTGCCCTTTTTGATGTTATCAGCCTCTTCACCTTTTATTAAGATGTCCGACTTGGCGATGGCGAATGTTTTGGGATTAAGTTCCTGGCCAAAAAGAAAGATCTTTGCCGTAGGGTTTATATGTTCAAGGTCATCTTTGGCTGTAGTAAGCATTCCTCCTGTGCCGCAAGCCGGGTCATAAATAGTGCGGATAATATTCTTTTGTTTTAATCCGCCGTTGCCTGCGATGAGAAATCGTACCATTAACCTTATAACTTCACGCGGGGTAAAGTGTTCACCGGCTGTCTCGTTTGACTGCTCGCTGAATTTCCTGATAAGTTCTTCAAAGATTGTACCCATTTCATGGTTTGCGACAATATCTGGATGCAGGTTTGTTTCGTTAAACCGCTGGATAATCAGATAGAGAAGATTTGCTTCATCTAATTTCTTTATCTCATTTTCAAATTCAAAATTTTCCAATATGTTGTACATATTCTGGCTAAAACTGTTAATATAGGCTCTGAGATTTTTAGCGATGTTGTTAGCATCCTGCAATAAGCTCTGGAAGGTAAATTTAGAGATGTTGTAAAATGGATAGCCAGAGACCTTTGTGAGTATTAAGTCTTTATTTTCTATGCCTCGCTCCTTGAGTTCCTGATTCTTTTCCAAAACCCTTTCTTTCGTTGGCTCTAAGACATCATCAAGCCTTTTAAGAATAGTAAGGGGAAGAATCACATCCTGAAATTCTGCCTGTTTATAATCACCACGCAGTAGATCCGCAATACTCCAGATAAAATTAACCTTCTCCTGAAAATTATGATTCATAAGATATCTTTCTCCTTAAAACTGAATGAGTTATTATCGGCAACAATAATATGGTCTAACACATCTATTCCAACAATTTTGCCTGTCTCAAGTATTCTTTTGGTAATATCTATATCGGCATCTGACGGCTCAGGATTACCAGAGGGATGATTATGGATTAAAATTATTGAAGACGACAGGGATTGGATTGCCTCCTTAAAAACCTCACGCGGATGAACAAGGTTTGTATCTAATGTGCCTGTAGAGATGGTGCTTATTTTAATAAGATTGCTTCTTGTATCTAAGCAGAGTATCAAAAACTGTTCCTTCTTTTTGCCCTTTAGCTGTTGTTTTACTAATTTGATAACATCTTGATGGCTTCTAACCGCTATCTGTTCTCCGTCATGCCCATCTTTCCTTTTTGCCAGCTCAAAGGACGCTTTTAACTGGGAGGCTTTTGCTGGTCCTATTCCTTTTATGGCAGACAATTCCTCTATGGAAGCCTCTGATATATTTTTAATATTACCAAAGGCACTCAATAACCGCTGTGCCGTAACCATTACTGATTCGCCTTTTATCCCCCTGCCGAGTATCAAAGCCAGAATTTCCTGCGAAGAAAGTGCCTCTGCTCCGTGTTTTTGAAGCCGTTCCCTTGGCCTTTCAGATTTTGGCAGGTCATTGATGGTAAAGTTGCTATTTATTGTTTTAGACATCTAAATTATCCTCTTACATAATGAGACCAACTCAATTTTGCAGACACTGTCTACAAAATTGGATATGTTTTATAAAATAATAAGGCATTATATATATTTCTCCAAGCAATAGTCAAGTCCCTTGCCAGCTGTGTAACAGTAACTTTTAGTTCTTTGTCAACAATTCTAATTATGAAAACCTTGCAAGAAGATTGAGAGGACTGTGGCTAATGATAACACTATCTCTATTGATGGACAGGTTACTCAGATACCACCCAACAAAATAAGATTCTCTTTGGTTAAAACTAAGGTGACTGTTTGTATTCTTGAGGATGACAGGGTCTTTGTTTTATGTAAAAGCTCTATCATTTGTGAAGAGATCCTGTTAAAAGGAAACAAAAACAAGACAAAAAGGGTATTTTATGGACACGGATAGAGGGAAGTTCTGTTTTAGGTAAGTGTTCATAAGTATTTCTTATTCTTCCCTTCTTGTTTGTCTGGCGTAAACTAAAGCTATGGTGCGATAGACGAAGTGGGCTAATTTGGAATATGGGGCGTAAAAAAAGAGGAAGAATACGGATACTAAGTGGATAAAATAAATGGGATAGGCAAGGATAGCCATATCTGCCAACCTTGTAATTTCAGCAAGCAAGCCGGATAAGACTACGGCGTAAAGGACACCAATAAACAACCAGTCGAAATAACTGCCAATACTCGCCTGTTTCTTTACCTTAAGTCGGTTGATGACCATCAAACTAATTCCTACAAGGAGTATTACCCCACTAACATTACCAATGAGTTTTAGTGGAGATAATTGTGGATAGGGTGAATGCTGACCCAGGATATACAGGTAAAACACGGCTAAGGCTGTGGTAATAGCAAGTCCGATAAATCCATACAATACACCTATATGAGCCAGGGATCTTCCTTTGTTCACCTCGCACTTGTTAAACCTGCTGTGTGTCAATATCTCGATTATCACCGGGATAATGGAGGGAATAAGTCCAACCCCGACACACTTATTCTCGCCTTGTGTATGCAAATCCTTCCAGAATCGTAGGACACCTATTCCAAATGCCAGTGTTGCCAATATTGCTATTGGAAGAAATATAGCATCTACAAGGGTGTGCGGCAGGAAATGACCAAAAACTATCTTGCCTTGCGGGATATTCAAATGTCCGCTAACTCCAAGCACCGCCAGAAGAACCAGGACAGGAAAGGCAATAAGGAGTGGTAGATATTTTATTTGCCCAACCATCATCGCCAGGAATTTAGGGAAGGCATAATGGGCAATCGTGAGTTTTCTGATAGCACCAATTACCTCACCCGGCTTGGCTCCTCTTGGGCAATATGCCGTGCAGTCACTACATTGGTGGCAAAGCCAGATATCCGGGTCGCTGACTAATTTATCCTTCAGACCCCACTGAGCATTAATCATCTCCTTTCTTGGAAATGGGTTATTGTCCGGGGATAATTTACATATCACCGCACAGGTAGCGCATTGGTAGCATTTTTTAAGCGAGCTTCCACCTGCTGAAATTATTTGTTTGACAAATTTTAGGTCAGGCTTTATATTCGCCATTTTTTTCCTCCATATTTATCCGCAGATAAAGGATATAGGTTTTATAGGACATATAAGACTTGTATCCTTTATCTGTGAAATCTGTGGATTTAAAATCCCTTAAACGGATTCGGTCCTACCTTCTCTATCGTTTCCATAAACTCCTTAAATATCCCAGGCAATAAGTCATATTCGTTTATCGAAAGTTGCACCATCTTAACTCGATCAGATTCAAGTCTCAGTCTATCTAATGTCTCTTTAACCTTACTCAGCCTATAATTTGCCAGCTCACTTCCTTTGATAAAATGACATTGGTAATCATCCCCATGCTTACACCCTATCAGCATTATTCCATCAATCCCTTTTGACAGGGCATCGGATATCCAGACAAGGTTTATTGAGCCAAGACATCGGACAGGGATAACCCGAAGATATGGGGTAATCAGGAGTCGGTTAGCACCAGCCATATCAAGGGCAGGAATCGCATCGTTTTCACACATAAAAGCCAGTATCCTGGGTTTTTCCTCGTCCTCTTCCGGCACCTCAATTGCCTTCATCATAGATGAGATTATATCAATGGAATAATTCTTGAAATTGATTATTCGTTCCGGGCAGGCACCAAGACAAGTCCCACACCTTCTACATCTGGTCAGACCGGGCAATGGGTTAAATTTTTCGTCTTCATTAATAGCACCAAATGGACACTCGTCTGTGCATCTCTTACACTGGGTACATCTTTGCATAAAAAACTCCGGGTAGCTTTCGTCCCCTACCCTTGGATGGACAGCCTTGCCCTGGCTGATAAGTTCAATACATTGGATAGCCTTAAGTGCCGCACCGCGGGCATCATCCATACTTGCCCCCATATCCATCGGATGACGGACACAACCTGCGGCATATATTCCTGTGCGACGGGTTTCATACGGGAAGCAAATGAAGTGGGAATCAGGGAAGCCATACCTTAACTGCGGTAGCTCAGGCCCCTGTCGATAGTCAAGATTCAAGATGTCAGAACGAATGATAACCTCGTTAGGTGCGACTGCCTCTGCTACCTTACATTCCTCTCCTTCCTGCGTCGGTTCTTCGCCGGTTATAGCCTCATCAAGGCAAGCCTTTATCGCTGTTGCCGGCACTATCCCTGTTGCCAGAACAACCAAATCTGCCTCGACACGGATATTTTCTCCAAGCAAGGTATTTTCAACCGTAACGGCTAAATTATTCCCCTCAATCGGCTGGACATTAACTACCTCTCCCTTAGTTAAAAATATTCCCTCGTCCTCCTGGGCACGGATATAAAAATCCTCATATTGCCCCATAGTTCGCATATCCTTATAAAATATATAAGCCGCAGCATCTTGATTTTGCTCACGGACATAAATTGCCTGTTTCAGAGAGGTCATACAGCAAAAGGTTGAGCAATAGGGAAGATGGTCAGGGTCACGACTGCCGGCACATTGAATAAAGGCTATATTCATTGCCTCCTTACCATCAGATGGTCTGGTAATTTTGCCCTTTTTTGCCATCTCTTCCATTTGGACATTGGTAATCACATTTGGTGAGTTGCCAAATCCAAGATGGGAGAGTTTCGTGGCATCATACGGCACAAAGCCGGCGGCTAAAACGATTGCCCCCACACGAAATTGCGAAGGCTTGCCTTCCTGCTCCAGCGTTACATCAAACACCCCGGGTCCACCGGCAATTTTCTTAATCTTAGCCGAGGTATAGACCTTAATATTGGGGTTTGCCTCTATCTCCTTGACCATTGTTTCATAGGGTAGTGATTGCAGCTCTTGATACGGGGGTTGCTTGGGGAATTGTTTATAAAGCTTAGTAGCAAACCCTCCAAGTGTCTGTTCCTTTTCCACCAGTACCACCTGTCGACCGGCTTTACCTGCCTCAATAGCCGCAGTCATACCGCTAATGCCGCCACCAACCACCAGTATAGTTCTACTTATCTCACCCTCAGGTTTATAAGGGATTGACACCTCAGTCTTTTGTGCCTTAATGATACCCATACGGAGATAGTCTTCTGCCATCATCTGGGTATCTTCGTTATTTATCGGCTGACTCCAGATAACTTGTTCACGCAGATTCACCCGCTCCATGATTTTATTGGTATCAAAGGCGAATACATCCTGATTCACCCGTGAGGAACATGCGGCAATGACTATGGTATTTACTCCCTCCGTCTCGCTATCGTTATTAATAATTCCAATTCCTTCTTCGCCACACAAATACGGATGAGTTTTACACACAAGGGCTTTATACTTTCCGGTTGCCACCTTTGAGAGTTTTTCTATATCAATGGATTCTCCAATCCCACAGCCTGTACAAATATAGACGGCTAATTTCTTATCCATAGTTTTTTACCCCCTCACCACACTCTGAATAGCTCTCAAGGCGGTTCCGGTAGCGTCCTGAACAGATGAGGATACATCTGCCGGTCTTTTGGCTACACCAGCCGCATAAATTCCATTGCCCTGCTCAAAATTGATAAATCCATTTTTATCACGAACGAGGCAAGCCTCATTAATATTTACCGACAACCCATTCGTTGGTTGCATGCCGCAGGCTAAAACCACCATATCCACATTTACCCTGATTTTCTTGCCGGCCAATATGTCTTCAGCCTCAACAATCAATTCCTTAGTATTGGCATCCTCAACGAGGTGGTACACCTCCTCAACAGAGGCTACCTTACCTTTAATCAGAGATACCTTTTCATCGCCGGATACCTTTGTCAAAAAGTCCTCATACTTGCCGGGTGTTCGGACATCAATATAAAACATGTAGGCTTGCGAGTCAGGAATATTTTCCCGCACATAGGTAATCTGCTTCAAGGATGCCAGACAGCAGACAGCCGAGCAATATGGCAGGTGATTTTCATCACGCGAGCCGGCGCATTGCACAAAGGCTACCTTCTTTGGCTCTTTCCGGTCAGATGGACGCAGGATTTTACCTTGCGTGGGTCCGGTTGGCGCCGCCAACCGCTCCATCATTATATTGGTAATTACATCCTTATATTTGCCAAAGCCGAGGTTATCAATTCGTGTGGCATCGTAAGGCTGCCAGCCGGTGGCGACCACAATTGAGCCGACATTGATATTTTTAGTTTCTGCCTGCATCTCAAGGTCAATCGCTCCATATTTGCAGGCGTCAACGCAAGAGCCACATTTTATGCAGGCTTTCTCATCAATAACATAATTATACGGAAAGGCTAACTGATGGGGAAGATAAATGGCTTTGGTACCTGTCAACCCAAGATTAAACTCATCCGGTCGCTGGGCAGGACATACCTTGGCGCATTCTCCACAGGTAGTACATTTTTGTGTTACAAACCGTGGCTGAATCCGCAGGGTAACCTCGTAATCCTTTTCCTTGCCGGTAATTTTCTCTACCTCTGTGAGGGTAAAGTATTTAATCCGATTGTTTGTTCTGATGCGGCGGAGGTTTATCTCCAGCCCGCAGTAAGGTGGACAGAGTTTAGGGAAATAACGATTCATCTGAGCGACCCTGCCGCCAAGGTATGGGTTTTTCTCAACGAGAATAACATTATACCCGGTTTCAGCCGCCTCAACCGCAGTGGTTATGCCGCTGATTCCACCACCAATTACCAGAATATCCTTAGCCATCAATTTACCTCCAGTTCTTATCAGTCAGACAAGTCAGACTTGTCTGACTTGTCACTGTTACCTCTCTCACACCTGCCAAAAATTACTTACTTAGACACTAAATCCTTATGTGCCTTTTTCATCATTGTCCATTGACCTGTCTTTGTATCTACCTTGGAATTGACAAAACATTTCCAGTTCGCATCATCAATCAGGTTATAGTCTGCACGGTAGTAAAAGCCTGGATACCTTGATTCTTCACGGAATAAGATATGTCGCAGATGTGCCTCTGCTGTCCAGATTCTGTGATAATTCTCCCAGCATCTCAACAACTCGTGCAGGTCCTTAGCCCCCATCTTTCTGGCATCTTCCTTGAGTATATCAAGGAGTTCCAACGCCTTTCCCAACATAGTCTTACCGGTTACATACCATGTTCCACAACCACCACCATATTCATCCATAATCTTGTTAAGCCGAAACATCAACATTCTCGGCTTGATATAATTTGGATTAATCTCCGGGTCTGTCGAATACCCTTTATTTGCCTCATAATTAATGAACGGCAGGTAAATTTCATCTGCCAATTCCCTTTTGTCTTTGGTAATAGTTTGGACAAAATCCTTATGGTCAAGCACGAATTTAACCGCAGATTTAGCGGCAATTCTACCTTCAACATGAGAGCCTGATGAGAATTTGTGTCCTGATGCACCCACACCATCACCTGCCGTAAATAAACCTTGAACCGTAGTCATTCTATTGTATCCCCATTGCCATTCTGCCGGTGCAATATCCTCAGGACCACTAACCCAGAGTCCACAGCAACCTGAATGCGAACCTAGCAAATAGGGTTCTGTCGGCATAAGTTCAGACATTGTTTCCTCAGGAGCAATATTCATACCTGCCCAATGTCCTGCCTGTCCAATGCACATATCAAGGAAATCCTCCCATGCCTCAGATTCAAGTTCCCGGCATTTTTTCTTGTCATTACCATAAGATTCAAAGAGGTTTTTCATAGCGGTTGGAGTATCCATATAAATAGGACCCCTACCTTCTTTTAACTCCTTAAGCATCTGATGATTTCTCAGACATGTTGGAGTTACTTTAGAAGCACCATACGGCAAATAATCGTTAAGCATAGCCGCATTCTTTACACTGTAATCCTCACCTGCGGCATTCATTGCCTTTGCCTTAAACAGTAAAAACCATGCTCCCACCGGTCCTGCCCCATCTTTGAATCGAGCTGGGACAAATCGGTTTTCCATCATGGTTAATTCAGCCCCTGCCTGAGCGGCCATAGTGTATGTCGAGCCGGCATTCCAGATAGGATACCATGCCCTGCCCATACCTTCACCGGTTGACTGCCTTGGTCTGAATATATTTACAGCACCACCGCAAGCCATAATAACGGCATTAGCTCTAAAGATATAAATCTTATTCTCTCTTGTGCTAAAACCAACTGCCCCGGCAATCCTGTTTTCTTCCTTACCATCAAGCAATAAACTGACAATAAAAACCCGTTCATAGATATTGTCCATACCAATAGCTGTTTTAGCCGCTTCAGCCACAATGGTTTTATATGATTCACCATTAATCATTATTTGCCACTTACCGGTTCTGACAGGCTTGCCACCCTTTTCAAGTGGTATATCTTCAGAGCCGTGTTCTTTCCAGACCGGCAATCCCCATTCCTCAAATCTATGAACTGAATCATCAACATGTCTGCCAACATCATAAATCAGGTCATCACGCACCACACCCATAAGATCATTAGAAACCATTTTGACATAAGCCTCAGGTGTATTCTCTCCAAGGTAGGTATTGATGGCTGAAAGCCCTTGAGCAACAGCACCGCTTCTTTCCAAAGCCGCTTTATCCACCATGGTAATTTTCATATTTGGCGAAGCCCATTTTTTCACTTCAAATGCCGCTCCGCATGCTGCCATGCCACCACCGATAATTAAAATATCGGTTTTTATTTCTTCTATCTGTGGCTCTTTACAAAAATGTGAAGTATCTCTCGTTTGTACTGACATTTTTCGCCTCCTTTCTTATACCTTTGCCGGAACAGGAAGTGTCTTTCCTGCTTCCGTGAACAAGTTTAGATTATTAAGGTCAGCCTCTGTTGGTTGTGGCTTACCCTCATAAGGTTTAATTGAGCCCTCAGGTGTCGTCCGAATAGGAAACTTAAACCTTTTAATATTTCCATTTCTGAACTGGACTGTCCACATAATAGAATCCGTACCTCTTAAGGGAATAATTTTACCTCCCATAGGCACGATATCTGCATAGGCTCTAATCTCAATAGCCTGTTGGGCACATATCTTGGCACAGCAGTAACACTCCCAACATTGCTCAGGCTCCTGATTGAAAGCCTTAGTCTTCTCCTCATTCAACCTATACAGATCGTTCGGACAGATATACTGACAAGCCGTCTTATCCTGCCCTTTACACCCATCACACTTTTCTGCGATAACAAAACTTGGCATTTATTTTACCTCCTTTTAATTTCGAATGTTTAATGTTTAATGTCGAATTTCGAATGTTAATTCATTTCAATCCGCAATTCGCTTTTTAATTTCGAATGTTTAATGTTTAATGTCGAATGTTAATTCATTTCAATCCGCAATTCGCTTTTTAATTTCGAATGTTTAATGTTTAATGTCGAATTTCGAATGTCGAATGTTAATTCATTTCAATCCGCAATTCGCTTTTTAATTTCGAATGTTTAATGTTTAATGTCGAATGTTAATTCATTTCAATCCGCAATTCGCAATTCGCAATTCGCAATTCCCTAAATCACCTCCCTTTAGTAGGAGTTTAGGGTGTTTTCTTCCACCCCAACCCTGATTATTTCTCTCCCCGCGCATGTTTATGTAACTTGATTTCCACCTTTTCCTCTAATGTCGCGTAATACTCCTTTAATACCTCCAACACCTCAGGTCGGCTGAAGTGGTCAGGAATTTTCTCGTCTTCGGACAGCATTTTTCTAAGCATTGTGCCACTCAAATTCACTCGGTCTGCCTTATCGTGAGGGCAGGTCTTGGTTGACGCCATACCGTCACACTTAAGGCAATAGAAAGTCAGGTCAATCTTAAGCGGTTGAAGTAAAAGAGAGCCGCTGGGAATTTCATTAAAGATGTGTTGGGCATCATAAGGACCGTAATAATCACCGACTCCGGCGTGGTCCCGACCAACAAGTAAATGGCTGCAGCCATAGTTCTGACGAAAAACCCCATGCAGTAATGCCTCGCGTGGCCCACCGTAACGCATCTCCATAGGATAAACACCCTGAATACAGGTATCCTTGACAAAATACTTTTCCACTAACAGGTCAATTGCCTTTACTCGGACATCTCCGGGTATATCCCCTTCTTTGAGTTTACCGACTAATTGATGAATATACACGCCATCGCAAATCTCAACAGCTATTTTAGCCAGATATTCATGTGCCCGATGCATAGGATTTCGTAATTGCAGAGCGGCTACCGTGCTCCAGCCTTTTTCCTGAAAAAGTGCTCTGGTCTGTGCAGGACGCATATATTTATCACCATATTCAGCCGGGTAATGAAGTTCATTCAATACCTTTACCGGTCCGGCAAGATTTACCTCTTCCTGAGTCATAACCTTATGCACCCCGGGATGGGCATGGTCGGTTGTCCGGAATACTTGCCTGCACTCATGCTCCTTGTCAATCGTGTATTTCTCCGTTACCTTCATTGTGCCCATTAATTCGCCGGTTTCCTCATCAATCAAGGCAACCTCTTCACCCTTTTTCAAACTATCCGCCTGTCCCTTGGTTGTAGAAAGTGTAATCGGAATAGGCCAAAACAGATCGTTAGTCATCTTATATTCATCGCAAACACCCTTCCAGTCATCATAACCCATAAAACCATCCAATGGGGTAAAGGCACCCATACCCATCATAATCAAATCAGATGTCTCCCGAGAACTCATTTTAACCTCGGTTAAGGTTTTTGCCTTCTTCCGCTCTTCGTGGAGTTCATCTCCTTGAAGTAGTAAAGGCTTTAGATTTCCACCACCATGTGGTGCAATTAATTTTGACATACCTTTTTCCTCCTTTATCATGAATTTTAGTCAGCGTTTAAGATTATCGCTGATTCAGTAATCAGTAATTTGATAATTAATTTATATTATTCAGTAGCATAAATTTTTTTATCTGGCAAATTATAAGATTTTATATGTAGATAAATTTTCTTTATGGAGTAGATTTTTTGTTCAGGCGATAAATAGGGAGCAGGAAGCAAGTTCCTTACTCTCTGCCTCCTTGCTCCTTGCTCCTTGCTTCTTGCTCCTTACTCGAGGTTGGACTGAGGAAACTCAAGAATTGTTCCATAGGTTTGGTTCTAAAATGCCCATGTTTTAAAATGATGGTAAAGTCTCTTTGGAATCTGAGACCCTTTATTCGAAGTATTTTGAGGGAATTTAGTTTCTTTTCTTTTAATACCGCCCATTGTGAGATAATGCCTATGCCAAGTCCTGTCTCTACTGCCGACTTGATTGCCTCTGATGAGCCTAATTCCATCTTGATATTCAAATCAGACAATTTTATTTCCGCCTTCTCTAATATCTCTTCTATCACCTTTCGAGTTCCAGAACCTTGTTCACGGAAGATAATCGGTTCCTTCTTAAACTCATCTTGTTCTATTTCCTTTTCTTCTTGCCAGTGGTGTTTTACAGAGGCAATAACGACTAATTCATCTTCAATAAACTTCTCAACCAGGATGTCCCTATGGCTTACCGGTCCTTCAACCAAGCCTAAATCGATTAAATTATTTAAAAGTTGGGAGGTTATCTCTTTTGTATTGGCATTGGTAAGAAAAATCTCAAATTTGGGGTATAGGTCTTTAAATTTACCCAATATAGTAGGTAAAAGATACTGACCAATGGTAGTAGATGCACCAATCACTAATCTGCCATGAGAGGTTTGAGTTAAATCCGCTATTTCCTTTTCTGCCTTTTGATAAAGGTTTAAAATATCCCGGGCATATTTAAAAAGAATCTCTCCTGCCGGTGTCAGGCTAACTTCACCCTTTATACGGTCAAATAATCTTGCCTCCAAAGCTTCCTCTAGGATATGAATTTGATGACTAACCGCCGGCTGACTTAGACATAAAATATTAGCGGTATTAGAAAAGCTCTTTTCATTTGATAGTGTATAAAATGTC
Source organism: bacterium (assembly GCA_018830565.1). NCBI lineage: Bacteria > bacterium. The sequence continues at coordinate 16,615 of JAHJRX010000084.1, forward strand.
CTTAAGGAAAAACGGTCTAACATAACAAATTACCCCTTACTACCCTTCTTCATAATTACTTCCTTATTTACATCAATATGTTTTATAAAGAAAAATTATCTCTACATAAAATTTTAGAAATTGACACACAGGAAATTTTATAGTAATATTTTATATCTAAGTCGTTTAAATATCAAGTGTTTTTTGGGGTGCCGCAGGTATGGAGATAAAAGACACAAGCGTTATTCTTTTACCGGAGGAGATTATTCAACTGATAGGTATCTGTGAAGATGCCAACAAGGATAATGCCTTATCTTTCTTAAAAGAACTTCGCAAAAAAGTAGAAAAGGTTCAAAGTGGGGCTCGTTCTTCATACCAACGAGGTGGACACATAGGACAAGCTAAATTTTAGAGGGCAGATAAGCCTGATTTTATACCATTAACCAACTAATAAAGCACTTATTAATGAAAATTTGACATAGAGCAAATTAATTTGAGGGCAAACAAGTTTATCTTTTATTGCTCGGTATTATTTCCTATGTCCGGTTTTCGTTAATAACTACTATAAAGGAATAAACAGATGTTATCGCAAAAACTGAAAAAATTAATCCTACCCATACTCTTTTTAAATTTAATTATCGTGCCTGCATTTGCCTCTCAAGGAACTTCTGCCCCTACTGTTTCAGGTCCACAGGTGGTCTGGTGGGTCTGGCCATTAGTCCTTTTTTTGGTTACATTCATTTTAGGCATACTGGCGGTGCTGGGTGGGGTTGGAGGAGGGGTACTTTATGTACCAATTATTGGTGGTTTTTTCCCTTTTCATCTTGACTTTGTGAGAGGAGCAGGATTATTTGTTGCTCTTTCTGGTGCTTTGGCAGCAGGACCAGGTCTTTTAAAAAGGAATTTAGCTAATCTACGGTTGGCATTACCTGTAGCATTAATTGCCTCTACTTCGGCAATAGTCGGGGCAATAGTTGGACTGGCTATTCCCACAAATATCATCCAGACACTGCTTGGTATAACTATTATATTTATTGTGATTATTATGGGGTTGGCAAAAAAGTCTGATTTTCCAAATGTTCCCAAACCAGATAAATTATCTCAATCTCTGGCTATTATGGGGATTTATCGGGAAGAATCATTAGGAAAAGATGTCCAATGGTGCATTCATAGAACACCTCAAGGATTAGCTTTATTTGTTCTTATTGGTATTATGGCCGGTATGTTTGGGCTGGGAGCAGGTTGGGCTAATGTTCCAGTATTAAATCTGCTCATGGGTGCTCCTTTGAAAATCGCGGTTGGGACAAGTAAATTTTTGCTTTCAATTACCGATACCTCTGCCGCCTGGATATATCTTAATGAGGGAGCAGTTTTACCTATGATTGTTGTTCCCTCTGTTGTAGGAATAATGCTTGGCTCTATGGTTGGGGTTAAACTATTAGTTAAGGCAAAACCAAAGAGTATCAAATGGGTGTTGCTTGGCATTTTAACCTTTGCAGGTCTAAGGGCGTTACTCAAGGGTGTGGGAGTGTGGCCATAATAAGGAATAAGCGTTCAGGTGTCAGGTAAAACCAGGAAATTCAAAAAAGCAAAGAATATGATGCCTCTCTTTGCTTCTCTACATAAAATACTCTAATTTTCTTAATACCTGACACCTGAACGCTTACAATAAGGAGAATAAAAAATGACTGAGGATAGAACAAAGCCTTCAGAAAAACAACTGATATATGCTAATATTTTAAATATTGGTATGTGGACCGGACTTTTAATCCTTATAGTTAGTTTTGTAATTTACATCTCTGGAATACTACCAGGTTTTATCCCTATTGAGGATATACCTAAATATTGGGGAATGAAATCTAAGGAGTATATTCATCTCCTTAATGCCCCAACTAAATGGGGATGGATAACTATGGTAGGTAAGGGAGATTACCTGAATTTTATTGGTATTGCTATCTTAGCCGGTTTGAGCGTAGTCTGCTATCTATTTATTTTACCTTCCTTAATTCGTAAGAAAGATAAATTTTATATTGTTATTGTTGTTTTAGAAATAATTGTTTTATCACTTGCCGCAAGTGGAATTCTCACCGTAGGTGGACATTAAGAATTAAAAATTGAGGAATTAAATGCAATCTGATAAATAACTTAACATAATAGTTGTATTTCCACCCCCTACCCCCGCCAGCGGGGGATAAGTTTGTACGAGGCTGTCCCCCGCTGGCGGGGGTAGGGGGTGGATTTTCCCTACGAGGTATGTCAACTTAATTAATGGATTGCATATAAAAAATAATTCTCAATTTTTAATTCTTTTATCTTACAGCATATCAATATATCCGCAAGGGCATTCCTCGGCGCATTTCTTACAACCCTGACATAGTGCCAGATTAAACTCGTAATGTTGACCCTTGGGTTGTTTCTTGACGGCACTATCCGAGCAGAAGGTATAGCAGTTATCGCAATCAAAGCACAGCCCGCAACTTAAACATCTTTTCGTTTCTGTTATTGCCGCAGATTCATCAATAGTAAAGGCAACCTCGTTAAAATTATTTACCCGTTCTGCCGGGGCTAAGTATGAAGTTTGTGTTCGTGGCAGGATATCGTAGTAATTAAGATTCATATTGGTCTGGCGAATTACTGTGGGAGCAATAATTTTGGCTAATTCTCTTTCCCGCAGGTAATTGTCCATTGTCTCAGCGGCTTTTCTGCCAAGCCCAATTGCCTCGGTAGCAAGCCCAAGTTGGTTGGTAACATCACCACCGGCAAATACCCCTTTTAGCCCTGTCTGCCCTCTCTCATCAACAGTAATCCAGCCCTTTTCATTTTTAAGTTCTTCTAACCCTGTCCAGACAGGCGACTGGCTGATGGCGGCGATGATTGCCGTGGCATCCACCGTAAATTCAGAACCCGCAATAGGTATCGGTTTTCTTCGTCCACTTTCATCCGGCTCACCCAATTCCATGCGGATACATTTCAGTCCTACCGCTTTATTGCCTTTCCTTAAAACTTCCACCGGGGCAACCAACAGTTCTAAATGGATTCCTTCCTCTTCTGCTTGATTAACCTCGTGGGCAATAGCCGGCATCTCTACCTTAGTTCGTCGGTAGAGGATAGTTACATCTGCCCCTTGTCTTCTGGCGACCCTGGCGGCATCTATGGCACTGTTTCCACCGCCGATGACCAGTACTTTGTTTCCCAACTCCACCTGTTGGCCGGAATTAATTTTATTCAGGTAATCAGCCCCGGTAAAGACATTGACTACATCTTCACCCGGGATATTTAGACCAAGCCCTTGATGAGCACCAATAGCCACATAGATGGCATTATATTCCTTTTGCAACTGTTCAATATTCCCAACCCTGGTGTTGTATTTAATCTCCACGCCCAGGGCTAAAATCTTGTTAATTTCAGCGTCTAAGATATCCTCTGATAATCTATATCTCGGTATGCCATAACGGAGCATACCACCTGATTTCTCATACGTCTCAAAAATCGTTACCCGGTAGCCTCTTCTGGCTAACTGGTAAGCACAGGAAAGCCCTGACGGACCAGAGCCGATAACCGCTACCTTTTCTGGATATATGTCCGGATAAAGCCGTTTATGTGCCAGATTGTTCTTGATACCGTAGTCACCAATAAATCGCTCCATATTGTTGATAGAAACAGCCTCGTCCTTTTCCTGTCGCGTCAGTTCCTTGCGGTTACATTCCTTTTCACAAGGATGTGGGCAAACCCTGCCGCAAACCGCTGGAAATGGGTTTTTATCCACCAAAATATACCAACCCATTTCAAACGACTGAGCATAGTTCCTTTTATAACCTTCGGATTGACTGATAGTGGTTAAATATCCCCTTATATCTATTCCACTGGGACAGGTAAATGTACACGGTGGTGTTTTAGGGGTATATTTAGGTCGAAGTGTAGAGGTTTCTCTACCTCCCCGCAAACCAATTTTGGTTAAATCTCTTTTTCTTATTTTAATTACTATAGCCATAGCAACCTCCTTTCTTAATTTCGAATTTCGAATTTCAAATTTGGGGAAATTCCAATCCCCAATCCTATATCCTCAATCCAAAATCCAAAATTACATCGCCGCTCCTTCCTGATGCGGTATCTCAATAAATGTCCCTCCAAAATAAGTATAAACACATCTCTCTGAATCTATCAACATTCTTACCGCTCCCCTTGCATCTTCTTTGGAGACCATATCCTCACCAAATTGAGCAACCATCTCTTTCGGCAAGTCATTGGGTTTAAACTTCTTTTTACCAGCATACTCTGCTATCATTTTATACATTGCCTCGGCTATTTCCTCAACAGACATTTTATCTGCCATTTTTGCTTACCTCCTCCCTTACTTCATCTGTGTTGTTGTTCTATAGGTTTTGCCCGCGTGCTTGAAGTCATCGATGTGGTATTTAGTGAACTTAATTCCAGTCAGGTCAAAGAATTTTGGCCAGCCAATCCTATTTATCCACTCACCTACACGCTCATATTTTCTGGCTCCTTGAGCGTATATTTCAACAATACTTTTAACCGCAGACACAGTTTCAGGCCATCTTGGTGGATTATTAGGTAGAAATGGTATGGCTAATTTAGTGAACATAGGAGTTGTTCTGGCATTAGAAACCTTACCACCTACCCAGATAGAGATCCCATCATTTAATGGGTCAGCAATCGGCATCGCCGGACAAACCGTGTAGCAATTGCCGCAATACATACAATTATCTTCATCAACTTCTACAGATTTCTTGCCATCAATTATAGTTGGTCTTATCGCCGCCAGCGGACAAGAGGCTATAACCGAAGGAATTTCACAAAGATTTGACAACCTTTCACGATTAATCTTTGGTGGTCTGCGGTGGACTCCCAAAATAGCAATATCCGAGCAATGCACCGCACCGCACATATTCAGACAGCAAGCAACCGCAATCCTTAATTTATGCGGCAATTCTATCTTCCCGGTAAAGTAGTCGCACAATTCATCCATCACCGCCTTGACAATCCCTGAGGCATCAGTAGCTGAAGAATGGCAGTGAACCCAACCCTGGGTGTGGACAATATTAGAGATGGTATTCTTCGTGCCTCCTACCGGAATACCATTGGCAGATAAATCATTGATTAATGGGTCAATATTATCCTTGTTACCCAGCATAAATTCAACATTGTTTCTTGAGGTAAATCTCAAATATCCCTCACAATATTTCTCGGCTAAATCGCATAATAGTCGGACAAAATCGCTACTCATCAACCTGGGTGAACCTGCCCGCACGGTATAAATCTTATCATCGCTTTCTGCTACATGAACCAATACCCCCGGTTTTAATACCTCATGATATTTCCATTTACCATAGTTATTTTTGATAATTGGGTGTAGAAACTTTTCATAATGTGGTGGACCTATATCAGTCCGTCTTTTTTGTGGTGTTGCCATGTTAAACCTCCTTTTTAAATTTCGAATTTCGAATGTTGAATGTTGAATGTTAAATTTAATCTTTTTTCAATTCGCAATCCGCAATCCGCAATTCGCAATTATTTATTAATTTTAGCCGTTTTACCTGTTGAAATAAAGATGGCTAAAAGTTCTTTGGCTTCATTCATAAGATTTTCAACCTTTAACAGGTTTATAATATTAGATTCAGTCAGTAGTTCCAGCCAATATATAGTTTCATCTACTTCTTGCGTGACAATTCCAAATCTTAGAGATAAAATCTGCTTTTGATCTCGCCCGTGTAGCCTCACGATAATTTGCTCCCACAGATGTGCCTGACCGTAAGACTTGATTTCCAAGTATACTTGACTCTTTTGTGTTAGGTAATGTACCAACAAGTCTAATAATTCTTAAAGCAAATTCCTTCGTTCTTTTCCGAAGTTCCTCTTGATTCATTCCTATTTCCTTCTTCTACATTTCGAATTTCGAATGTTGAATGTTGAATGTTAAATTAAATCTTTTTTCAATTCGCAATCCGCAATCCGCAATTCGCAATTTTCAATTCGCAATTCGCAATCCGCGATTATCCCCCTTCTTCCTCGTAATATTCCTCGTAGAATATATACGGATTGTCTCTGGGTTGAAAGACCATTTGTGGCACAGGTTCAAGCCCTATTTTTTCCAGAAAATTGCCCAAACCTATCCGTTGAATACATTCACCAATCCGTTCTCTTGCCTTGCCATATTCATCCCAGAAGTCCCAGATTCTTCGGATAAGGGATTTTAGCTCATCATAAGGTGGCTCAAGTTTCATAAATGGCACGAGCACCGAAGAAAGTTGAGCACCTTCGACGATGGGCGCCTTTGCTCCAATAAGAAGACAAGCACCTTTATCTTCTCCCGGTCGAAGTGCTTTGGGCATAACATTGATACAGTGCATACATTTACTACAGCCTTCATCATCTATCTTTAATTCCTTTCCATCCCATTGGATACACCTTTTAGGACAGAGATTTGCTACATTAGATTGAATATCAAACCCTGAATCGGCATATTCCTTAACCGCACTCTGGTCTATGCGGATGTTATCCCGCCATATTCCGATAATCGAGAAATCACTTCTGGCAATCGAGGCGACACAATCATTAGGACAACCAGCCATTTTAAATTTCCATTTGTATGGGAAAAATGGGCGATGTAACTCGTCCTGATAGGTCATAGTTAAATCATAAGTAAGTGCCATCGTATCATAGCAGGCAAATTCACATCGAGCAGGTCCCAGGCAACAACTTGGGGTTCGCACATCAGACCCTGAACCACCTAAATCCCAATCTGCATTTGATAAATCAGTAAACAGGGGTTCTAATTTATCCGTATCTGCTCCCAGAAATATCAAATCACCGGTAGAGCCGTGCATATTAAGTATTCCTGAGCCGTATTTGTCCCAGATATCCATTAATTCCCTTAATGCCGTTGCGGTGTAAAACCAGCCTGAAGGTTGATTAACCCGAACAGTATGAAAATGGGCAGCTCCCGGGAATTGGTCACCTACATCTGAAAATCTGCCGATAACTCCCCCACCATAGCCTTTGACACCTACTATACCACCATGTTTCCAGTGAGTCATCTTGTCCTTATAAGAAAGCTCAAGTTGCCCCAGTAGGTCTTTTGCCTTTGGACTCCGCTCGGCCAATTTCTTTAAATCCTTCACAAAACTTGGCCATGGACCCTCTTCTAATTCGTCTAAAAGCGGTGTTTTCAAATCAGACATTTTTTTATTCCTCCTTTTTCTTTTGTAGATATAGGTTGCCTTATTTTTTTGCCTCTGTTGGCAATAAGGCAAAGAGTTTTAGCCCTAAGACATACAGCAGACCAACAATCGCTAAAATCCCGACTGCCTGAATAACCTCTAACGGACTAATCAAATAACTGCCTATTGCCCCATCCATAAATGGACTACTGACCTCATAACCCGGAAATAGTTCTACTGGAAATACCTGGCCCGGGATAACAATAATGAATCTTTCACACAGCACGCCAATAACTACCAATACCGATGAAAACACAATCCAGCCAATTGAATCTTTAGTTTTTGGGTTAAAAAGTATAATAGCCGGGATAATAGAGCCAATAAGTATCAGCCCAATCCAAAAGACTAAGCAATATTCATTGCCACTAAATAAAAGGAAATGTGCTGCCTCGTAAGTTGCCGGGGCATAAAGTCGGGTCAGGTTTTCAATGACAATAAGGTAGAAAACAACGAGGATAAATGCCACTAATAATCTACTCAAACCTATAATTAATTGCGGGTCTAAATATCGCTTAGTGCATTTAAAAGTCAGCAAAAGCAAGATAATGATTAACGCCGTTCCGGAGGATAGTGCGGCGGCAACAAAACTCGGTGGAGTCAAAGGCGAATGGTATAATTCACGACCACTGACAAAGCCAAAAATAGCCCCAGTCCCACTATGAACACAAATTGCCCAGACAACGGCTAATGTCCCTATTGCCTTAACCCATTTTGCCCTCTCGGTGAACATTGCCCAGAGATAGACAATGCAGATAACAATATAGGCTGAATACAGAAAACCGTTCCAGGAGAAGATAGAGGTTGGGTTCAGGTAGAAAAATGCCATCGTAATCCGCTCCGGTCTGCCGAGGTCAAGACTGAGAGATAATAATGCTCCCACTAAAAGCAGTGCGGCTAAATAAGCCGCTACCCTGGCGAAGCTTTTGTATTCTGTTTGCCCAAATACGGATGATAAAGAAGATAGCACCAGTGAGCCGGCACTTAAGCCAATTAAATAAATGGTCAGGACAATCGGCATTCCCCATGGTACCTGGTTATTCATTCCGGTTAGATAATGCCCCTTGGTGTACATCAGGTAAGAGGAATACAGACCACCTGAGGCTAACACAGTCAGCACTGCTACTAACAGATAAAATCTAATTGTTTTACCCTCTATTTTAGTGAAATATATCTTCATCCTTTAGTTACCCTCATCAGAAAAATAGGTCTTATAAGACTTATCGCCATTACTTTACAATCCTAAGTAATAGACCTTTGGCTTTGAGCTTAAATCAGGTCGAATGGTTTTAGTTTTACCTGAGGCAATTAATTTAGCTATCTCGCTTTGTGAGTTATTCAAATTGCCAAAAACCATAGCCTTTTCCGGGCAAGCATCAACACAAGCCGGCATAAGCCCTTTATCTATTCTGTGGACACAAAAATTACATTTTTCCACTACCCCATGCATTCGTTTGGGAACATCAGGGTTAGTCCATTTATTAGTTTTCTTAAACACAAACGACCTCGATTTATAAGGACAGACAATCATACAATATCTACACCCAATACATCTATGTTCATCAATCAAGACAATCCCGTCCTTACGTTTAAAGGATGCCTTAACCAAGCAGACCTTAACGCAAAATGGGTCTTCGCAATGGTTACATAGCAAAGGAATAGGTCGGTTTTGGGCATTAGGGAATTTGGGTTTTATGTTAGCCACCCTGAGCCAATAGTTATCTGGTGGGACATTATTTTCTTTGCGGCAGGCGTCTACACATATGGTACAGCCTGGCTTACATTTGTTTAAATCAATCACCATACCTAATTTAGTCTTTCCAGAAGCAGTATCTTCTGCCCGTAAAAGGGAGACTAATTGAGGTAATGGGGCTATGGCTGCTCCTAATACCAATCCACCACCTATTTTAAGAAAAGTCCTTCTATCCATAATTACCTCTTCTCAATTGTCCGACTTGTCAGACTTATAACAATTAACGCCCCCGACCCTCTGAATAATAATGGCACTCAAAGCATTCCGGTTTCACACCAACATAGTTATGACATCTGTTACAAAATTCCTCACGATTAGCGTGGCAGGTGCGGCAGTTTGCCAGACTATGAGCAGTATTCCTTCTGCCACAACGAACTACCTTTTCCCGTTCTTTTTTAAGAATATCCATGTGATTTGCCCGCATGTAATTTGTCTCTTCCACGCATTTGCCTGGTTTATGAATTACCATGTCAGGTTTTGGCACTTTGTGACCTACTCCTCCACGCAAGACATTCAATAACACCGGGGATGTAATTATTACTAAAAAGATTAGGACGCCGATGATAGCTAATAGCTTTTTCACAATTATCCTCCAGTCAGACGAGTCCGACAAGTCAGATCTGTATAGCCTTTGAGACAAGTTGATGGACACCGCCAACCATCTCCATTGGCAAGCCATATTTAGGGAATACGGCGGTGAACTGGGCTTTACAGACAGCACAAATAAGGGCGAAGAAATTTACTCCGTGGCTATCCACCACTTGTTTTAAGGCTTGCATTCTGGGCATTACCCCGGCTACCCGCACTTGCATAAGTTCATCTGTAAGTAAGCCGGCACCTGCCCCACAGCAAAATGTATTTTCTTTAATCGTTTCCTCCGCCATATCCACATATTTATTACAAACCGCTTTAATCAATGCCCTGGGGATTTCAAATTGACCACCTGCACAATTACCCATTCTGGATGCCCGGGCAACATTACAGGAATCATGGAATGTTACGCTGAACTCGTCATTTGCCGATTTATCAATCTTCAACACCCCACGATTTATCAAATCCATAGTGAACTCACAAATATGTTGTGGTCCCGGATATTTTGGGTCAAGGGTATCAAACGGACCAACCAATGTATTCCAGAAGCTGTAGGCAACCCGCCAGGCATGACCACATTCACCTACAATAAGTCGTTTTACCTTTAAATTGCGGACTGCATCGGCAATTCTTTGGGAAACCTTCTGCATAATACTATAATTTCCGATAAACATCCCAAAGTTACCAAACTCAGCCGCATGGGAACTTATTGTCCAACTTATTCCAGCCTGATGGAAGACCTTGGCGTAACCAATTAATGATTCTATATGAGGTGAGGCAAAGAAATCCGCAGAAGGGGTAACCAAAAGTATCTCTGCTCCCTCCTCATCCATCGGCAGCCGAACATCTACACCTGTGGCTTCCTTTATCTCTTCCTCAACAAATTCAAGGGTATTCTTCAAAGCATTTGGCTGAAGCCCTAAATTATTGCCTATGGTTAAAACCTTGCCTAAAACCTCTGTGGTATATTTCTGCCCGACACCTATGGCATCCATTATTTCCCTTGCCGCCATGCAAATCTCAGCGGTATCTATACCATAAGGGCAATAAACAGAACATCTTCGGCATTGGGAACACTGATAAAAATAGACATACCATTCATTCAGCACATCCTCGGTCAAATCCTCAGCATTAGCCAATTTACCGAGCATCTTACCTGCCGGGGTAAAATATCTACGATAGACCTTCCTCAATAACTCCTGTCTGGCTACCGGCATATTCTTTGGGTCTTTGGTACCGAGGAAGAATTGGCATTTATCCGCACACGAACCACATCTGACGCAAGTGTCTAAATAGACCTGAAGGGACTTATACTTTTTTAGCAGTTCACCCATTTTGGCAATAGCCTTTTGCCTCCAATCCTCCACCCGCTGAGTTGGAAAGCCAAGGATAGCCATATCCTTTTCCTTGCATGGATAGCTTCTGAACTTATCGCCGGAAGCCGCCCCTTCTTTAATCCTGGGTATCTCGATTCTACCTGTAATTTCAGGAATTTCTATTTCTACCTTCGCCATTTTAATTCATCCTTATTACTAATTTCGAATGTCGAATGTTGAATTTATTTTCAATTCGACATTCGACATTAGTAATTCAATCCCACGGATTCACATGCCGTTTTTCCCTTGAATTATCTACCTGATGTCTGGTTGGGCTAAAGAATATTCCACCGGCATGCATTAATTTGCTAAACGGAAAATAGATAAGCAAAATCAATATCAATGTAAGATGTATCAAAAATATTGGGTTTGTCGGCACTGCCTCAGGCTTGAAGGAAATCAAGCCTAATGTAAATGCCTTGACACTAACCAAATCAGGTCGGGTGATATATTTAAGCAAAACACCACTGGCGCCAATGCAAAATATAAGTGCCAGGATAAAATAATCCGCTAAGATAGATATGTAGGCTGTTTGGTCGATAAATATCCTTCGTAGTCCAAGATACCCAATAGCCAAAAGGAGGATATAGCCGGCATAATGTCCTATATTTTGGAAGAATACCTGAAAATACATCAGGCACTCCGGCACAGGATGGATAAAATATCTGGTATGACTGATTAAAATCACAAGCAGTGATGCATGAAGAACAGCACCACCAAGCCAGATAAATTTATTGCCTTTGAACAAACTGCGGAAGAATAATGCCTCGCAAGCGACACGAATGCCCGCTCCAAAGGCAGTGGTAGGGGCTGGAGTAGTAGGAATTTTAAGTGGGGATGGGGTTGCTCCATATTTCCAAATCTTAGTCAGGAAACCAAGAATAAAAATAGCTATAGCTATGTAAGTAAAGATAGTATAAAATACCGTTAAAGGATTCACAGCTACCTCCTTTAATTTTAGATTTTGAATTGAAATCTTTCCGAAATCTAAAATCCGCAATCCAAAATTTCTTCCTTATACACAACCTGTCGGTTTAGGAAGTCCTGCAATCTTACATGCCTGCTTGGCTGGTCCAGCAGGAAAAAGCTCATAAAGATATTTGTTATTGCCTTTTTCAGGGCCAAACATCTTTGCCATCTCTTTTATCAAAATCTTAATCATCGGTGCAATCTGATACTCTTTATAATAACTCTTTAAGAAATTCACTACTTCCCACTGTTTCTCATCCATCTCAATATCTTCTGTTTTGGCAATCTCCAGAGCTATCTCTTCGTTCCAATCATCAAGATTCAGAAGATACCCCTCTTCGTCTGTCTCATAAAATTTCCCCTTTAATTCAAATCCTTCCATAATTTTTACCTCCTTTCCTTTTTTTATTTATATCACAGTAATTTAAATATAGTAAATTAAAAAATTTTTATAGTCCGATAAATAAAATTAATAAACCTTCCTCTTTTTCACACACCTTTGAATAAAGGCAACAAATTGGGATGCCCACTGAGGAACACCAACACTGTGTAAATGGGTATAGCCGGCGATAACATTTTTATAGATAATTCCATCGTGAGAACCATCTATACCTTTGCCACGAATAACCCTGAAAGCAAAATCCAACCCCTGTGGATTAATAATTTGTGAATAGTGGAATTCATGTCCGGGGATTTCTCCATCAAAGCAAAACCAGTTAGACTTACCTGTTTGTTCCAAAGTTACATAACCATGTCCTTGTGGTTTTTCATAGACCTTGACATCACAGGGTAGAGCACCAACCATCTCTTTAGTTGTCCCGTTGTAGGATATACTTTTGGCTAAATACATCAAACCACCGCATTCAGCATAAACAGGCATACCTTGTTCTATTGCGGTTTGAATCTCCTGCCGCAGAATTCTATTTTCTGACAGGGTTTCTATAAACATCTCCGGGAAACCACCGCCAAAGTATAAACCGTCCACCTCCGGTAACCGACTATCCGTCAAGGTATTAAACGGTATAAGTTCTGCTCCTGCCTGCTGAAGTGCAACTAAGTTCTCAGGATAGTAAAAGGTAAATGCCGTGTCCCTGGCTATTCCAAGTCGCACGGTTGGGGAAGAGAAATATCCCCCGCTGGCGGGGGTTAGGGGGTGGATTCCGTTCTGTTCTAATTCAGGCAAAAAAGGGGAGGATTGCCTCACTGCTGATGCAGATAGTTTCAGCACCGCATCTAAATCTACATATCTTTTCACGGCATTAGCGAGAGATTCAATTATCGGCATTAACCGGAAATCCTCTTTTAGGGGCATTAATCCTAAATGCCGTTCTTTAATCTCAATCTCATCTAATTTTGGTAAAACACCCAATACCTCTACATCGCAGTATTGAGTAATAGCGGATTTTAGCTTTTCTTCATGCCGTGTGCCGGCAACCTTATTTAATATAATGCCTCTGATTAAATTATCCGGCTCAAATTGTTGATAACCAAGCAAAAGGGGTGCTATCCCTCGTGTCATTCGACTTGCATCTATAACTAAGATAGCAGGTGCTTTCAATAGTTTAGATAGATATGAGGTGCTGTCCTTGCCTTCCCTGTCCAAGCCATCATAGAAGCCCATATTTCCTTCTATAACGCTCAAATCAGCATCCTGACCGGCTAATTGAAAAACCTCAATGAGTTTTTCCTCACCCATCATAAAGAAATCTAAATTATGGCATTGGGTCTTGGCAGCCGCAGTCAACCACATCGGGTCGATATAATCAGGCCCTTTTTTAAAGGGCGCCACCTTCAAACCTTGTTCTTTTAGTGCGGCACATAACCCTATGGAGATGGTTGTCTTACCCGAACTTCTCCCTGGGGCAGAGATAATGATTCTCATTTACTCTTCCTTAGTCGTCGTGCCTTTTATAACCCTTATCTTTAGCTTTTCTTCAATATCCTTAGCACTCTGGTCAATATGTTTACATCTCGGTGGCTTGTAGCAACAGGAAGCCAACATAATCACATCTGCCTGCACTAAATCCTTCATCACCTCTGCCTTCTCAAACCTACCCTTACCCGGACAGCCATTACAGGAGCAAAAGGCAACAATAACCGGATTATCAAGCTCTTCAAATCTACCCTTTTTGTTCATACAGGCAAGAAAACAACTAACATGTGAGCTATATTTTGCACAGCCCATATCCCAACGCAATTTGCAGGCAATAATACCTACCTTGGTCATAAATCTACCTCCTTTTAAATCTTTCTGACCAGTCAGACAAGTCAAACTTGTCAGAAAGACACTGTATTCATTTTTACGGCTAATTTTGCCAGGTCATAGACCTTACCGATAAGCCATCGCAGCCTTTCTTTCCGGGCTACCATTAAGGCAATATTCATCTTTTCCTCAAGGTCATTCCTCTCTGCCAGTGGTGGTAAATCCTGAATCCGTTGCGTAAATCCAGAGACCACCTCAGCAAATCGTGCCCCTTCTGCGGCAGAGACCCAATCAAGCATAAATCGTTCATGCTCAATGCTGCATTGCTTAAGCACCTTTTCCACAAAATGCATCTTCTTTTCTGCCTGACAATTACCGTTTTGATAGTGGCAGTCACCCGGATGACAGCCTAGAACAAGCACCCCATCAGCCTTGGACTTAAATGCCCGAAAGATAAAGACAGGATCAATTCGACCTGAACACATCACCCTGATTACCCTCAGATATGGTGGATATTGGATACGAGAAACCCCAGCCATGTCTGCACCAGCATAGGCACACCAATTACATAAAAAACCGATTATTTTAGGTTCAGAGTTTTTAATCCCATGATATTTGCTCCTTTAACTTGTAAGATTAGATAGTGAACTTCTACAAGTAGGCAAATAGTTTCACTCCACCGTCTTTTTCTTTTCTTCCATATTTGTCAACTGAATTCCGTAATCAAGGTTTGATTTCGATACTTCTTTACCTTCGCAAATAATTGTATTTACCCACTTATGCAATTCTATAAGCAATACGAAGATTCCATCAAAATCAACAGGTTCTTCCTCCTCTTGATAAATATCATAACGAAATTCAACAGCAAAAGGAGTCAAAAAACGAATATCTTCTAATTTTTCTGGTAAAATAATACCATGTTTTTTACCCAAGTCTATCAAGTCTGTCAATCGATGAGTAAATGGAACTTCAATCCCCTGATAGGCTAAGACTGCTTTAAGCATCTTCTCAGCCGTTTGCTGAGCATGAAAACCTAAGATTTCTTCAGCAATGTCTGGGTCTTGCCGCCATTTTTCAAGAACAATCATATCTTGAATAGCCTTACACAAAAACATTTCTGCAAGTTTACGATTTTTCATAACACAATCGCCCTTCAGTTTTTGCCCTATACATAACAGTTCCAGGTACATCAGACCATTCGTTAAATGTGGATTCACTCATTACCAAGATATCTACAGGAATACACATTGAACGAATTGCATCATGGAGACGAACCATCTCCTTCCGTCGGCTCTTTAGTACTTGCTCGACGACTAAAAAGTCTAAATCAGATTGCTTTCGAGCATCTCCACGAGCATAGGAACCAAACAAATATATCTTTTGTGGTTTTGCTGCTTTTATCAACTGCTCGATTGCTTTTTTAATTATCTCTTCAGAAATCATGGATTAACTCCATTTTTTGTAACTGTTCAGACTATACATCAGAAGTGTAAAAAGGGGGATAAGAAAATAAGAAAAGATATGGTTATTATTCATTTTTAATTTATAATTTCCTTATCCCTTTTTCTTACACTACCTGACTGTTACAAATTATCTCGCATAATTTACTCCTAAAAGCCTTCAGCCTGCCAATGGCATGAGAGGCAGCAGCATTAGCTTGAGATATGGACTCATGGATTGATTTTGGGCAGTGAGCCAGACCACACAAAAAGATCCCATCTGTGGCAAAGTCAACCGGTCGCAGCTTAGCATGTGCCTCTAAGAAAAAGCCGTCTTGATTCAAGGGTACCTTCAACTGTTTGGCCAGAACCTTATTATCAGATTGCGGCACAATAGCCGGAGCAAGAACGATCATATCCGCAGCTAACACCACATTCACACCAAGTATCGGGTCAAATACCTCTACCTTTAATTTGTCTGACAAGTCAGACTTGTCAGAAAGACACTGTATTCATTCGGACAGCTAATTTTGCCAGGTCATAGACCCCGGAGAACTTTGCCCCTTCTACCAGGTCTTCTTCTTTAATTCCTCTAGCTTCCGCGCAAGGCTTACAAACCAGAATAGGTATCTTGAGAATCTGGCAAATCTCAAAGGCATCGCTAAACGCCGCCAAGCCCACACCTTGAATAGTCTCTTGTTGAGCAATCCCTTGTTTAGCGAAAATAGCCGCATCATTAGCCAGAAAGATAGTTACCGTATCTTTATTCTCTTTTGCCGCCTTGGCGGTTAAGAAAGCCAGGGATGCCCGATTGGGATCATCTAATCCACAGGTACACAAAACTAAAAGTTCTGCCATTAAAACACCTCCGAACTCCTGGAATTAATTCTTTAGAATTTCATTCGTTGCAATGAAAGGCTAACGCCTGAACTCCAATTAAACTCCGAATAAGGATTTACCCTCTTTGAGCATAGATACCTTTTTGCCTCTGGGACTGCAACGATTGGTGAGGATAGGGTCCCCCGGCAACTTACAGGTAAGAAGTTGATTCCAGTATGCCCATCTGAAGCCAAGTTTACCCTGATGATTTATCCTGGTTTCTTTTAGCAGAGAAAATGGTCCAATCACAGGGAATGGAAATTTACCCGGCACCGGTTCTACCTTGTAATTAAAATCAATAAGCAATGCCTTGTTAAACCCGGATTCAATAAAGCAATTGGAATGTCCATCAAATTTTGCCGTTGGCTCTTTACCCTCTATTTCACTTAAAAGATTCTCAGTCATTACCTCAGATTCAAAATGAGCCACAGAGCCGGCTTTTGATGTAGGCAGGTCCGTGCCGTCACCAATAGAATAGATATTGTCGTGGCCAATAGCCTTCAGGGTCTGCTTATCGGTCCGAATATATCCTGCACCATTACCTAACCCGGAGTTCTCAATTACCTCGGCACCCTCAGTAGGTGGAATAGCCACCAAAAGGTCATAATCCACTTCCTGTTTAGTATAAGATTTGATTTTTTTATTCACAAAATCAACCTCACCAAGGTTAAAGTCCGGGGTTATCTTAATTTCCTTCTTTTTAGCTATTTCACTAAAAACACTACTGGCTATTGGTTTTGTGAATGCCCCTGCAAGAGGGGTAACAAGCTCTATCTCTACCTTATGACGAATACCCCTTTTATGAAAATAATAATCAGCGAGAAAAACAAATTCTATCGGTGCTACCGGACATTTAATAGGATACTCAGCGATATTGAAGACCAATTTACCTTTTTCAAATCGTTCCAGTGCCCGTTGAATTTTTATAGCACCTTTAGGGGTGTAGAAATCAAATACATTTTTCTCATACCCATCCATCATCCCATCTATCTGTTCAGGGATAATCCTGCAACCCAGTGAGCTAACCAGCCAATCATATTGAAAGTCACCTGCTTTAGTCTTGACTTGTTTGTTTTGGTGAGCTATCTCTGTTATCTCTGAATTAACAAAATCTACACCTTTTGGAAGTAGTGTCCTTATCGGTCTGGAGATATCCGGTAGTTCCTTGTATCCACGAAACTTGAATGGAAGAAACAAAAGACCCGGCTGATAATAATGCAACGAATTCTTGTCTATAACTGTAATTTCCCATTCCTGTGGACTTAATTTCTTGCGGAGATGATGAGCAGACATCACTCCTCCTGTTCCTGCACCTAAGATAACTATCTTCTTCATTTATACTACCTCCTTTAACAATTGATAATTACTACTTACTACCCACACCTGCTCCCTGAACCCTTAAGGCTCTTCCGGAATATAGTGGGTAGATAAAAGATATAGACAAATTGCATCTGGATGAGATAAAATAACACTCCTAAATCATCACAAAGAAAGGAGTGATACCCGCCAGCAATTCTAATTATGACTCGCTAATAATGGTTAGGCAAAGTAACAATCTTGAACAGTGGGTTAAGTGCACTCCGCGCCACATTATTAATTTTATTGTGGCGGCAGTTGACCCGAAGAAAGACGAAACGATTTGTGATCCTGCTTGCAGAACGGCTGGATTTTTGATTTCCGCTTATAAACATATTCTCAAACAATATGAAATCCCCCTTAATCCCCCTTTTGATAAAGGGGGAAAGTAGCAAAGCTGCAGGGGGATTTAAATCGCTTACTTGTTTATTTATTCCTTACCTGATTGGAGTGATAAGTATCTTGTTTTTGGCACTGGACTAGAATCTGTTTTGTAAATTTTCATAATTAGAATTGCTGAGTGATACCCACCAGATACAAGAAAGAAATTATCTCACAGAACTTTTAGGGTTGCAATGATTTTTTGTAACAATAGGATATTTTTATTTTGGCTTGTCAGGATTATATTTTAGATCTATTTACATTACAAATTTTGAGAGAAACAATGATTTATGGACAAGATAAAAAAATTCTTTAGCTCAATCAAAGTAACGATAGCATTATTAATCATATTGACCCTATCTTCCATTATTGGAACTATTATTCCTCAAAATGGCGAGGAGCAAGCCTATATAAATAAATACGGAGAAAGTCTGTCTTACGTCTTCACTCTGCTCTCTATCACCGATCTTTACCATTCCTGGTGGTTTATAGGGATTTTAGCCTTACTGAACCTGAATATTATTGTTTGCACACTCCATAGGCTACCTTCTGTTTTTAAGCTAATCAATCGGCCTAAAAAAGAGATAGATACCCAGTACATTTCAAGCCTGCCATTAAATAGTAGGAACTTCTACCCTCTAGATATAGTTGATGCTCGTAATTTTCTGACAGACAGACTTCGTAAAAAAAATTATCATCTGTCAGTGATTAGCCAGAAACCAACAGAAATAACCCTTTTTGCAGAAAAAGGAAGATTTGGCAGAATGGGTTCATTTATAATCCATTCAGGCATTTTCATCATTCTGTCAGGTGGTGTAATTGGGGGCTTGTTTGGGTTTAAGGAGTATCTAGAGATAAATGAGAAAGAGATAGTTACTGTTCCTCATACTGATTTTCGCTTGCGGGTTGATGATTTTAATGTTGAATTTTACCCTGCCTCTAAAATGCCTAAAGATTATAAGAGCACCTTAACCATTATAGATGAAGGTAAAGATATACTGACAAAGACCATAGAGGTGAATCATCCACTGGTTTATAAGGGGGTGTGGTTTTATCAGGCAAGCTATGGTGTGGGTGAGGTGAAGGGGATAAATATAAACGTGCAAAAGAGCAATAATGATAAGGGGCAAGATTTCACGGTCAAAACAGGGGAGAGCATTATCATTCCGCAAACTAATTTCTCTTTTAAAATGGCACAATTCTTGCCGGATTTTATTATGGAGAGGACTAAAATATATTCTATTTCAAAAGAACTTAATAACCCAGCAGCTAAACTTAATGTGTATAAAGAGGGAAAATTCATATTTACCCAGTGGGTCTTTTATAATTTCCCGGATTTTCATCCACTAAAGGTAGATACAGAGCTAAAATTTAAGCTGGTTGGATTTGACGCCCCTCAATACACAGGCTTGAAAATAGTAAAAGACCCTGGGGTGCCAATTGTCTGGACAGGTTGCGGACTGTTGATAATTGGACTGATTCTCTCATTCTTCGTATTCCATCGCAGGTTATGGATTATATTGACAAAAAAGGATAAAGATACAACCGCCTTAATTGGTGGAACGACTAACAAGAATAGATTTGACTTTGAGCAGGAGTTTGGGGAATTGGTAGAAGGAGGTAAGAATGGATAGTTCTGTATGGTTTGGCATTGCCTTGGTAGTTTATGGATTGAGCACCTTGCTATACATAGGATCTTTGTTGTTCAAAAAGCTCAATTTAAGTCGAGTAGCTACCTTTGTGATAATAATAGGAGCTTGTGCCCATACAATAGGACTATTAATAAGAACAATAAAGGCAGGTCATGCTCCCTTTTCTAATTTATATGAGTCAATGGTCTTCTTCTCCTTGTCAATTGTTATTGTCTATTTTCTTATTGAATACAGGTATAAATTAAAGGTTATCGGCGCTTTTGTTAGTCCAATCGCCTTTTTAGCCATTGCCTATGCCTCCCTGCTTCCACCCCAATACAAGAAGATTACCCCGCTGGCCCCTGCTTTGCAGAGCTATTGGTTAGAAATACATGTCATTACCTGCTTTTTAGGTTATGCAGCTTTTACTGTTGCCTTTGGGGCAAGCGTTATGTATTTAGTTAAAGAGTGGCTTTCAAAAAGACCTCATGGCTTTTATCAAAAATTGCCGATAGAAGATTTACTTGATGAGTTAGGTTATAGGACTATTGCTATTGGGATGGTGTTTCTAACGCTTGGCATAATTACCGGTGCAGCCTGGGCAAATTATGCCTGGGGAACTTACTGGAGTTGGGATCCAAAAGAAACATGGGCATTAATTACCTGGCTTATCTATGCTATCTACCTCCATGCCAGGGTAACTACTGGCTGGCGAAAGAAAAAGGCTGCCTGGCTATCTATAATCGGATTTGCAGCCGTTATCTTTACCTATCTGGGGGTAAATTTCCTGATGGCTGGGCTGCATAGTTATGTGTAACCCCAAATGACCATAGAGTGCAGAGAGATTACTTCAAAGATAAAAAATTCTATATATAGTAGTTATTAACGAAAAAAGAATATTTTTGAAATTTTAGTAAAATATCTTTGTGATTTAGTGTCAAGTTGTTTATAATTACCTTAATTAAACATATAAAGGTCTAAAATGATTGGTCTTACGAAACTACTCTGTGGCACTGCTACAGTCTCTGATGCTATAAAATTTGGCAGGGATAGTTCCCAGCTGCCACCCAATATGCTGCAATTTTCATCTGGTGAGCACCCATTAGTAGTCTGGAATATGACTAATAGATGCAATTTGCATTGTAAACATTGTTATATTAATGCCAATGACTATGAATATAAAGATGAACTTTCGACAGAGGAAGCAACTCGTCTCATTGATGATTTAGTTACAATCCAATCACCAGTGCTATTGTTTTCTGGCGGAGAACCCTTACTTCGTGAAGATATTCTTGAACTCGGTACTTATGCTTCTTATAAAGGATTACGTCCTGTCATATCGAGTAATGGGACACTTATTACCTTGGAGATTGCACAGAAGATTAAAGATGCTGGATTTCAATATGTTGGTATTAGCCTTGATGGTAGTCGTAAGACTCATGATGAATTTAGAGGAATTCAAGGAGCTTTTGATAGTGCAATTTGTGGAATTAAGAATTGTTTAGAGGCGGGATTGAGAACGGGTATACGATTTACAATCACTAAATATAATTATTTGGATTTACCTTTAATTATTGAGTTACTAATTAAGGAGAAAATTCCGCGATTCTGTATGTATCACTTAGTCTATGCCGGTAGAGGGAGAGGATTAGCCAAAGATGATATTACCCTTGAGCAAAAAAGAAATGTGATTAACTTCTTAATCAATAAAACCCAAGAATTATTTAATCAAGGTATAGAGGTTGAGATTTTAACAACAGATAATCATGCCGATGGAATCTATCTCTATCAGTTAATTAAAGCTAAATATCCAAGTAGAACTGAGGAAGTAATGCAATTACTTAAGATGCATGGAGGTTGTTCTGCAGGTAAGAAATTTGCTAATATCGATTCTCAAGGTAATGTCCATGCATGTCAATTTTGGGGGCATAAAGACCTTGGTAATATTAGAGAGAGAAAATTTAGTGAGATTTGGAGGGATAGATCTAACGAACTAATATGTGAATTACGCAATATAAAGAGTAAGATTAAAGGCCGATGTAGTAAATGTAATTACCTTGAGGTATGTGGTGGCTGTCGTATTCGTGCCGAGGTAGCCTATGGAGATATATGGGCAGAAGATCCTGCTTGTTATCTAACCGATGAGGAGATACTCGGATAAATGAAGGAGGTAGCAAAGAAGATATGAACGTTCTCCTTCCTAACTTGATCGCCTGGGAGATTACCAGAAGCTGTAATCTCAATTGTAAGCATTGCCGTGCAAAAGCCAGTTTAGGACCTTATCCAGGCGAGCTTTCTACTCAGGAATGTTTTAAACTTTTAGATGATATTGCTGCTTTAGCTAAGCCTATAATTATCTTAACAGGCGGAGAGCCGATGCTCAGGGAGGATATATATGATATTGCTAAACATGGAAACTCACTTGGGTTCAAGGTAGTCATGGCTCCCTGCGGTCTATTGATAAATGAGAAGACTGCCAGAAAGATAAAGGAGGCAAATATCCAGAGGATAAGTGTCTCTTTAGACGGAGCCACTGAAGAATTACATGATTTAATTAGAGGATTTAATGGGGCTTTCAAGGGAGCCCTAAGAGGTATTAAGTATGCTAAAGAGGCTGGGATAGACTTCCAGATAAACACCACTGTGAGTAAGTATAATCTGAAGGAGATACCTCATATATTAGATTTAGCTCAGGAGTTAGGCGCTTCTGTCTTTGACCTTTTCCTTCTTGTTCCCACAGGTAGGGGCAAAGAGTTAGTTGATTGCGAGATCTCTGCCCAGGAGTATGAAGAGGTAATGAACTGGGTTTATGATAAATCCAAAGACTCTCACCTGAGGATAAAACTGACCTGTGCACCACATTATAACCGGGTCTTACTCCAAAGGGAAGAACATCCTTCGAATTCTATGACCAAGGGGTGCATGGGTGGTGTAACATTTGCTTTCATATCTCATATTGGCAAGGTGCAGATCTGTGGATTCTTAGAGATTGAATGTGGAGATATCAGAAGAAAGACTTTTCCTTATATTTGGGAGAACTCCGAGGTCTTCAAGATAATAAGAAAGATAGATTCCTATTGTGGAAGATGCGGATATTGCGAATATCGAAAGGTATGTGGTGGGTGCAGGGCTAGAGCATATGGAATAACTGGGGACTATTTAGCTGAAGAGCCGTATTGTGTATATGAGCCTAAATAAGATGGAACTTTTAACCTTACTCCAAAGAGATTTTCCTTTAATCTCAAAACCTTTTTCTGTATTAGCAGAGAGGTTAGCTATCTCAGAGAGAGATCTCTTGGCTAAGATAGAGAAGATTCTCTCTGAGCAGAGAATAGTCCGGATAGGACCTGTCTTCGACTCTAAAAGGTTGGGTTATAAAAGCACTCTTTTAGCAGCTAAAGTATCTCAAGAAAAGTTAGAACAGGTAGTACCTGTAATTAACCATCTTAGAAGTGTTACTCATAACTATTTGAGAGAGGATGAGTATAACTTATGGTTTGTCTTAATTGCCCCATCTGAGTTAGTTCTAAATAAAACTATTGCTGAATTAAAGGAAAGAACAAAGATAAGAAAGTTTCTCAACCTGAAACCCAAGAAGAGGTTTAAGATAAATACTAGCTTCGCATCGATCCAAAAGATTAATGAGATTAGAAAAACCTCTCCCGATCTACGGCTGGCAGAAGAGGATAGAAGACTGATTAACAAGTTGACCTATTCTATCCCATTAGTATCCGCTCCTTTCAAGAGGATTGGAGAAG
Source organism: bacterium (assembly GCA_018830565.1). Classification (NCBI taxonomy): domain Bacteria; species bacterium. The sequence goes on from JAHJRX010000084.1 coordinate 40,165, forward strand.
GGTTAGGACTTGAGGAAGAGGAGGTCTTAAATAAGATCTCAAACTGGCTAAAACAAGGGATAATCAGAAGATTTTCAGCCGTAGTTAATCCGACTAAGATAGGATTTGAAGGTTCGGCTTTGGGGGTATGGAAGGTGGAGAAGGAAGAGGTAAATAAGGTTGGGAGATTGATGGCTGAATTTACAGAGGTAAGCCATTGCTACCAGAGGATTACCTGTCCTGAGTGGGGGTATAATTTCTATACTATGCTTCATGGAAAAGATAGAAAGGATTGCCAGAGGATTGCAGAGAAACTATCTCTAGAATCAGGTGCCACTGAATTTAAGCTTCTTTTTACCTTAAAGGAGCTGAAGAAAGAGACTATACACTATTTTGAGGAGGAAGGTGAGAAAGAGAGATGACTCAATTAATGGAATAAGAAGAAAATGCTACGATAACAGTCCACCAATTCTCATTATGAAAATTTCTTTTGCCGATTATAGCTCTTCTACGAAAGAAAAAAAGTGAATAAAATTAAGGATCGTATTCAAGAATTAATAAACTTAATTAATTACCATGATAGGAAGTATTACTTAGAAGCCCAATTAGAGATTTCAGACTTTGAATATGATCAGCTTTTTAAAGAGTTAAAGAATTTAGAAGAAGCACATCCTGCTTATCTTCAAACAAACTCTCCTACCCAAAGAGCAGGAGGGACTCCTTTAGATCATTTCCAACAAGTAGCTCATAAAATTCCGATGCTGAGCTTAGATAACACTTATTCTAAAGAGGAGTTAATAGAATTTGACCGCAGAGTAAAGAGATTGCTCAAAGAAGATAAGATTGAGTATGTAGCTGAACTTAAGATTGATGGAGTAGGCGCATCTCTTATCTATAAAGATGGTCTCTTTGTTCAAGGGGTAACCAGAGGAGATGGTCTCAGGGGGGATGATATTACTTTAAATTTAAAGACTATCCATAGCATTCCTTTATCTTTAAAGGAAAAAGTTAACTTTGAAGTTCGAGGAGAAGTACTTCTGAAAAAGAGTGATTTTATAAAGATAAACGAAGAGAGAATAAAGAATAATGAGCTTCCTTTTGCTAATCCAAGAAATGCTACCGCTGGAACATTGCACTTGTTAGATTCAAAGGAAGTAAGCAAGAGAAGATTGTCTATCTTTATTCACTCCGTATGTTATCTAGAAAATGAGCAATTTACCACTTATGAGGAGTCAATTAAGAAGTTTGAAAGACTTGGGTTAGTAACCGAAAGACACCGTAAGCTTTGTCGAAGAATAGAAGAGGTAATTACCTACTGCCAGGAATGTGAAGAAATAAAAAATAAATTAGATTATGAAGTGGATGGTATGGTAGTCAAGGTAAATTTAATTTCTCATCAAAGAATTCTTGGTTTTACAGCTCGTAGTCCTCGTTGGGCTATTGCTTATAAGTTTACTGCCCAACAAGGAACAACTATAATTAAAGATATCATCATTCAAGTAGGCAGAACAGGAGTCCTAACTCCAGTAGCTATTTTAGAACCGGTAAGAATAGCTGGTGCTTGGATTAAGAAAGCTACCTTGCATAATGAAGATGAAATTAAGAGAAAAGATGTGAGGGTGAATGATAGAGTGATAGTGGAAAGAAGTGGAGATGTAATCCCTAAAATAGTAGCGGTCTTGCCAAGCAAGGAACGGTCTTCTTCTTTTGAGTTTCCAAAAAGTTGCCCGGTATGCGGAAGTAGTGTTGTCAGAAAAACAGATGATGCAAAAACATTTTGTCCTTCCGTTGATTGCCGGGCTCAAGTTAAACGTCGGATAGCTTATTTTGCCAGTAAATCTTGTTTAGATATAGATGGATTAGGAGAAAAGATTGTAGATCAATTAGTAGAAGAGAAAATAATTACTAATATTTCAAGCTTATATCAGATTTATCAAGAAAAGGAGAAGATCTTATCTTTAGAAGGATGGCAAGAAAGATCGTTTCAAAATTTATGCCAAAGTATTGAAGCTTCTAAAAAAGCACCCTTGGCTAAGCTTATTAATGCCTTAGGCATACCCAATGTAGGAAGCCAAACCGCCCAAGTCTTAGTTTCTTACTTTAGCTCTTTAAAAAGACTTATGGAAGTTTCTCTGGAAGAGCTTATGGAGATAAAGGATGTTGGTCCTGCAGTCGCAGAGAGGATAGTAAATTTTTTTAGCCAAAAAGAAACTAAAGATCTTGTTACTGACTTAGAAAGTTATGGATTTGAATGTTTAAAAAAAGAAGATAAAAGACAAGAGATTAAAGAAAATATCTTCCTTGATAAAGAGTTAGTCATTACGGGAAATCTTAAAGAGTTTACCAGGGAGAAAGCTAAAGAGATCATAAGGGAGATGGGCGGAAAGATAAACTCTGAGGTGGGAAGAAATACTGACTATTTAATAGTTGGAGAAAAACCAGGTTCTAAATTAAAAAAGGCTAAAGAATTAGGAATAAAGATCTTGGAAGCAGAGATATTTAAAGAGGAGATAAAAAGATGGCTTGTTTCTTAATAACTAAGCTATACTCAGACACTACCGAAAATCTATTAGTCAGATAAACTTTAAGGTAAGGTTATGTATCAAATACTTATTTTAATTTTTCTTTTTATCACCCTTTTTATCACTCCTGATGCCTTCTCTCAAGATTTAAGAGTTAAGATTGGTAGTTTTAAAAATATCTATCTTTCTTCTCCCTTGCCTTATGGAATTGTTCAAAAAGAGAGTCAAGAGGTTTTATATCAAGGCGATCTAACTAAAGAGGTTACAGTTCTTGGGAGAGGCATTGATATTTCTGGAATAGGGATTTATAGAGATCCTTTAGTAATAGAGTCTAGTTCAAAATCTTTTATAAAAATAAATAACAAAAGGTATCGGGGAAGCTTAGAACTTAGTGTTTCTGGGGATAATATTAAAGTAATTAATATTATTGATCTAGAGCAATTTCTATCTGGAGTAATCGGTGGAGAGATGCCTCCTAAATGGCCTGAGGAGGCTCTTAAGGCTCAAGTTATAGCTTCAAGAACATTTGCTTTAAAAAATAGAGGTAAGCATAAAGAAGAAGGATATGACTTTTGCAATGGTTGGCATTGTCAAGTTTATAAAGGGGTAGATGCCGAAACTTTGGAAATAAGAAAGATTATAGATGAAACTAAGGGGTTGGTTTTAGTTTATAACAATATACTTGCTAATACTCCTTTTCATTCTTGTTGTGGCGGAGTTACGGCTAAGAGTAGCTTAGTTTGGAATAGCACAAGTGAATACCCATATTTAGAGTATGCGATAGATCCTTTTTGCAAAGAAGCCCCTCATCAAAGATGGAGAGAAATAGTTTCGGAAGATACCATAAGAAAGAAACTATCAAAAAGGGACAGTAGCTTAGGGGAAATATATAATATTACTCCTATCAATATAGGATTAGATGGAAGGGCTAAGAATATCTCAATTAACCACTCCAATGGAGAATTAATCTTAAATGGCAATGAATTTAGGTTAATTTTAGATCCAACCGTGATAAGAAGTACTCACTTTATTGGCATTGAAAAGATAAAAGATAGATTTGTCTTTTCTGGATATGGATGGGGACATGGCGTAGGGCTTTGCCAATGGGGAGCAAAAGGCATGGCGGAAAGTGGTAAAAATTATCAAGAAATTTTAAGATTTTATTATCCAGGAACAAGCTTAAAAGATAGCTCTACCTCAAACTAATCTGGTGAGGCCAAATTGCCATCACTGGTGAAGACTTTAAAATTAATTTGCTTTAGATCAAATTTTCATTAATAAGTGCTATAAGGTTATATGAAACTACATGAGTTAGATTATCATCTACCCTCTGCTTTAATTGCTTATGAAGCTTTAAAAAAGAGAAGTCAAGCTCGATTATTAATTTTAAATAAAAAAGATGGTGGCCTTGAACATAAAACATTTAAAGATATTATAGATCATCTTTACCCAGGTGATGTTTTAGTCTTAAATGATACCAAAGTATTTCCAGCTAGACTAAAAGGTATAGATCTCTTAAATTACTCTAAAGTAGAAATTTTATTATTAGAAGGTTTAGCTTCATCCAATATCTGGAAGGCTTTAGTTAAACCAAAAAAAAGATTAAAGATCGGTCAGGTCTTTAATTTTAAGAATAAGATATTTGCCTATGTTTTAGACATTATCGATAATGTGGCTGTCTTAGAGCTAAATTATCAAGGAGAACTCTTTGAGCTCTTAGACCAGATAGGAGAAATGCCTCTTCCTCCTTATATTAAAAGAAAGGAAAAAAAGAGTGATAAGACAGACTATCAAACAATTTATGCTAAAGAAAATGGTTCCATTGCTGCTCCTACCGCGGGACTTCATTTTACTAAAGCCCTTTTAAAAGAAATAAGAAAGAAGGGAATAAGTATTGCCTATCTTACTCTCCATGTAGGATGGGGAAGTTTTAAACCAATAAAATGCGAAGAGATAAAAGACCATGAGATGTGGTCGGAATTTTATCAAATAAGCCAAGAGGAAGCTGAGATTATCAACCAATGCCAAGGAAGAGTAATAGCAGTAGGGACAACTACTACCAGGGCTTTAGAATCTGCTTATTCCGAAAAAGAAAAGAAAGTTTTAAGCGGAGAAAGAACTACTAATATCTTTATTTATCCTGATTATAAATTTAAAGTTGTTGATGCCTTAATTACCAATTTTCACTTGCCAAAGTCAACTTTATTAGCTTTGGTTTATGCTTTTGCTACAAAGAAGAAAGCCCAGAATGCTTATCAAGAAGCGATAGGTAAGGAGTATAAGTTTTATAGTTTTGGTGATGCTATGTATATTTATTAGTTTAAAGAAAGATAAAGATGAAAGGCAGGGATCTTAAGTTATTATTGTCTGCTACCGCTGATAATTTTATATTATTAAAGAAAGATAAAGATGAGAGGCAAGGATCTTAAGTTATTATTATTTAGTTTTATATTAATTGCTTGCTTGGGTATTGCTTTACCTCCAAAGGCTATTTGTCTAAAACTTGATGTTTATGCCAAGCTGGACTTAGAAAAGAAAGGCGGCAAGGAAGAATTAGCACCCGAAGAATCTGATCTTAGCAAGGAAGCAAAAGAAAATGGGAATAAGGAAAGTGAGTTTAAAGAAATAAACATTAAAGAAGAGTTTGAAAAATGGAAGAAGGTTCTTTCATCCGTAGAAGAAGTAGTAAGAAAAAGCGAAGAAAAACAAGCCTTTGTCTTATTATGGCAAGCAAAAGAACTTTTTATGAAAGCTAAAATAGATGATGAGCAAGGTAAGATAGATAAAGTTTTAAGCTTCTTGCAAGAAATGGCTGAATTTATCTCTAAAGCTAATAACCTTGCTTGTTCTTCTCTAGATCTCTCTAAAAAGATAACCTTAAGATTAATTTATTTAAATAAGTTAATCTTGGAAGTAGAAAATCTTCTTATTAACGAACCTAATAAAGAGATGGTGGAAAAAGCTAAAAATTTACTCTGGAAGGCTAAAAAAACTCAGGTGCAATCTCGGATGTTTTTAGATGATCGCGAAAAAGAGAAAGCCTTATCTTGTCTAAATGAAGGAGCAGCTTATTTAAAAGAAGCCTTGCTTGATCTTGGAAAAGACGAGCAGTTAGATAATAGAGAGCTGGCTTATTTAAGATTAGTTAAATTGGCGACTTTAATTGCTGAAACAGAAAAAAGGTTAAGATCTGTTAACCACAAACAAGCTCAGGATATCTTTAATGATGTCTTACAGGTAAGGAAGCTGGCTTTAAAGGCTTTTAAAGAGGAAGACTATTGGAAAGCCTTAGAAGGGACTAAAATTAGTACTAATTTGATAAGCAAAGTAAGCAAAGCGATAGAAGTTATTCCTCATCATAATAAAGATAGGAACAAGGATGATAATAAAGGAAATGCTCTTAAAGAAGGAGACCCTTCTCGTTTAGTTTATCTGGAATTAGGTAAAGGCTGGGGCTTAATTAAGAAAGCTAAAGAAAGATTAAGCTTAAATAAAGATAATCGTCTTCAAAAGATCTTAACCTTGAGTGAAAAATATTTTTCTAAAGCTTACCAATGTTATCAGAATAAAGACCTAAAGGAAGCTATGAGTAATTTAAGATTATCAAAATCTTTTGCTCTCAAGGTATTAGAAATAGCCAATGAGTAAAGTTTAATAATGAGTAAAGTTTAATCATGAAAAGATTATAATTAGAATTGCTGAGATGGATGATACTTTGATTCAGCAATTCTAATTATGAAAACTTACAAGACAGATTAACCTAATTTCTACGATTTTCATAGAAACATTAATGAATTTTCCCAAAGTTTGAATTAAAAAGAAACTTAATTTGATTCTAGTTCAGCCTTTTTAATCACACCT
>JAHJRX010000085.1 GCA_018830565.1 bacterium
AATCTTGCCCACTCTTTTTTGCTCATTTCGAAAATGTCCTTTTCTTCCATTTCTCCCTCCTTTTTTGAGGGATATTTTACATCCTTAAACAGGACATTTTCATTTTGCCAGATTAGGACATTTTCATTTTGGTATTACACTTCTTTTATTATTACCACCCCAGTTATGACTGTATGGCATCTTTGGCTTAATTTTTTCAATATCCTCTTAGCATCGGCATTATCTTTTGGCTGCCTAATTATCTCATTATCCAATGATACTACGGTATCAGCACCAATGACCACAGATGAGTTCCCTATCATTTCTTGGTGTCGGACAATAATATTCCTTGCCTTCTCCTCTGCTATGCGGATAGAGTAAGATTCTGCATCCTCACCAGGAAATATTTCCTCAGAAATATCGCTCCCAATGACAATAAAATCTGTCTCAGGAATGATTTGAGCAAGGAGTTCTTTGCGGCGTGGTGACTTAGAGGCTAAAATTATATTTTTATATATCGTACCGTCTCCTTACCAACTTTTTATTAAAAGCCCAACATTAAGGAAGTTTACCATTAACTTCCAATTTATCTTCAAGGTCACTCCTGAATGCACCAATTATCAATCTTCCGTCTTTTAGATATTCAAAAAACTCAGAATAACTATTTGGACTCAAGAAGTGAAAGATATATTCCTGTTTAAACACTGCTTCTTTTAATTCTTTGTTAAGGTCAATAAAATGTTGCCTGGTCCATCTTAATTTTGCCTCTCTCTTCGCTGGAGAGCTGAGTATATCTTTTTGTTTTCATAACACTCAGAATATAACATTTTATTCTAAGTGTTGCACTTGTTTATTGAACTTGTGACTATAGAAATAGCACCCGTCCCGAAGGACGGGTGCTATAAATAAATGTGGTAGTATTAAGATGTAAGGGAAAGTTTCAATCCTCACCCGTCCCGAAGGACGGGTGCTATGTTAATAGCTGAGGCTGAATTACAAGATGCACTTGTTTCAATCCTCACCCGTCCCGAAGGACGGGTGCTATGGACAATATCAGAATCCACTGCCTCAATCTGTGTGGTTTCAATCCTCACCCGTCCCGAAGGACGGGTGCTATAGTGTCCATAACGTATACGAGCCGTCAAATCCATCGTTTCAATCCTCACCCGTCCCGAAGGACGGGTGCTATATCTCAGGCAAATACTCTGGGTCTATCCGATTAGGTTTCAATCCTCACCCGTCCCGAAGGACGGGTGCTATGTTGTGTGTAAGTGCAGGGATAACAAATAACCCGGCGTTTCAATCCTCACCCGTCCCGAAGGACGGGTGCTATTACCACCCGCAAAGCCTAATTGAGCTATATCCTGGTTTCAATCCTCACCCGTCCCGAAGGACGGGTGCTATAATTGCCCTTTGATGTGTCGCCGGGTGTAGTAATAGTTTCAATCCTCACCCGTCCCGAAGGACGGGTGCTATGGCGTCTGGGGGCACCATCGCGCCTTCCCCGATATGTTTCAATCCTCACCCGTCCCGAAGGACGGGTGCTATGCTGTAGTAGCAATCAGATTGCTTTTACCCGACTTAGAGTTTCAATCCTCACCCGTCCCGAAGGACGGGTGCTATAGAAGTTAAGGCATACAATAAACAATATCGAACGTTTCAATCCTCACCCGTCCCGAAGGACGGGTGCTATTACAGCTCCCACCCTGGCTGGAGTTGATGGAATAGTTTCAATCCTCACCCGTCCCGAAGGACGGGTGCTATACGGCTTCCACCGATGATTTACACATTGGGCATTGAGTTTCAATCCTCACCCGTCCCGAAGGACGGGTGCTATTGTCCTCTTATTTAGTAGTCCAGCTTTCTAGTGGTGTTTCAATCCTCACCCGTCCCGAAGGACGGGTGCTATTGGCACAATCTGGCAACGTTGTAATGAATGCCACTGGGTTTCAATCCTCACCCGTCCCGAAGGACGGGTGCTATGTAACATAGGAGCTAATCAATAAAGATTAATAAGTTTCAATCCTCACCCGTCCCGAAGGACGGGTGCTATCAACAACAGGCAGCACATCCTGCATATACAGGACAAGTTTCAATCCTCACCCGTCCCGAAGGACGGGTGCTATACAAGTAGAGGGCGGCAAGGGCTTGGTCTTAGGTCTGTTTCAATCCTCACCCGTCCCGAAGGACGGGTGCTATATCATTTCATTTAAGTTCATTTTGCCCCCCTTATTTGTTTCAATCCTCACCCGTCCCGAAGGACGGGTGCTATTAATGTTAAGTATGAGCCAATCAGCAAAGATCAAAAAGTTTCAATCCTCACCCGTCCCGAAGGACGGGTGCTATCAACGCCCAAGTTGTATCCTTATAGAGGCAAAATAAGTTTCAATCCTCACCCGTCCCGAAGGACGGGTGCTATTAGTGCTGGCGTATCGGCAAGAGCTATTGGCTCAGGTTTCAATCCTCACCCGTCCCGAAGGACGGGTGCTATTGAATTATTACATATAATGCTTTAAAACATCTTAGTTTCAATCCTCACCCGTCCCGAAGGACGGGTGCTATTTTAAGGATCTTTGTAATGCTTCGCAATAGTGTAGTTTCAATCCTCACCCGTCCCGAAGGACGGGTGCTATAAGGGTGTTAAGTCTGTTGGAACGGCAAAATGGCAGTTTCAATCCTCACCCGTCCCGAAGGACGGGTGCTATATATGGCCACCCGATTATAGTTAATAGTTGGTATAGGTTTCAATCCTCACCCGTCCCGAAGGACGGGTGCTATCCATCTCTGCCACTGTGGGCTTTACTGCTGGTTCGGGTTTCAATCCTCACCCGTCCCGAAGGACGGGTGCTATGGTGTTGACGCTAACCACACCCCAGGAGATTATCGAGTTTCAATCCTCACCCGTCCCGAAGGACGGGTGCTATTTGTTAGATGCTGAGAAGGTCGCAATTGGTCTCTTGTTTCAATCCTCACCCGTCCCGAAGGACGGGTGCTATTTGTTAGATGCTGAGAAGGTCGCAATTGGTCTTTTGTTTCAATCCTCACCCGTCCCGAAGGACGGGTGCTATACAAAATGAAATACGTAGGCGGTTGGGTAACAAATGTTTCAATCCTCACCCGTCCCGAAGGACGGGTGCTATTACAAGACGCGTTAAGGAAGATACTGTGGATAAAGGGTTTCAATCCTCACCCGTCCCGAAGGACGGGTGCTATGAATACACTATTATACAGGTTGTGCCAATAATAGGGTTTCAATCCTCACCCGTCCCGAAGGACGGGTGCTATCCCGACGAACAGTTGAATCAACAATATCCCTCGGAGTTTCAATCCTCACCCGTCCCGAAGGACGGGTGCTATGTGTTCTTGCTCTTTGTTTCATTAATCCATAACCAGTTTCAATCCTCACCCGTCCCGAAGGACGGGTGCTATACAAAGCTCCTGAAATATGTCATACATATAGGTATGTTTCAATCCTCACCCGTCCCGAAGGACGGGTGCTATTTACTTTAACAAGGAGGTAGGTGTAGATCTAATAAGTTTCAATCCTCACCCGTCCCGAAGGACGGGTGCTATCTCTTGATCCATTAACTCCTGACGATAAGCCATAGTGTTTCAATCCTCACCCGTCCCGAAGGACGGGTGCTATATACTGGTTCTGGCACAATCTGGCAACGGTGCAATGTTTCAATCCTCACCCGTCCCGAAGGACGGGTGCTATTTATGCTTGGGAGTATCCAACGGAGATTGAAGCTATGTTTCAATCCTCACCCGTCCCGAAGGACGGGTGCTATTATACAAGCAGCTCATCCTGCCTATGCAGGACAAGGTTTCAATCCTCACCCGTCCCGAA
>JAHJRX010000086.1 GCA_018830565.1 bacterium
TTCAAACAGTAGTCAAAAGCCTGTTGGCTAAAAAGATAGTGAAAGAAGTAGAGTCAGACACCTACGAGATTGATAAAAAAATAGGGTTGTTTTTCAAATATTATGATGACTCTTTACCGGGGGCAAAAACGGCAAAAACGGTAAAAACGGCAAAAACGGCAAAGGCAAAAAAACTACGAAAATAAATACTGGAATCATTTAATCAGCCTGGGAATAGTTAAGAGAGAAGGTATTGGTCGAAGGGTTTGTTACCGCTTGAGATAATAAAGTTTGCATCAGTTTGCGGCAGAGACAAAAATTGAAAAAGTAAATTTACTGGCAGAAACCTTTTGGGCAATGCCCATTTCCATTTAGGCTGTATTTATAAAGAGCTTAAAAAAGAGAAAGAGGCAAAACACCACTTCAAGGAATGGCCTTAAGGTTATTCCAGAGCATAGAAAGTCAAGAGAGTCTCTTCTTAAGATATTTGTCAATGGATAATCTTAAAATTAGGAGGTAGAAACGCAAGAGAGGATGACAAATTTTGAGCAAGTTGTGAATTTAGCTCGGCGGTTGTCACCATTTGATAAGCTGCGGGTGATTGAATCTCTCATTCCCGATCTAGAAGTACCTCTTCAGTCCCCGATGAAGCTACGGCGGCGTTCGTTGCGAGGATTGTTAAAGGGGTGCTCAATCAGTGCAGAAGAGATTGACCATGTCCGTCAAGAGATGTGGGGCAACTTTCCCCGGGAGGATCTCTGATGCCTAATGCCGTAAGTGACACCCATGCTCTTATCTGGTATTTACAGGATGATACTCGTCTGTCATCAGTTGCGGCACAGTGGTTTGCTGACTGTGAGAATGATGGAGGTCGTATTTATGTCCCATCCATAATTCAAGAAGTAATGAGAATGTTCAATGATCTATTTAATAAATCGCGTTGGCAGATTCGATGGATTTGACAAATTTGATGGATTCGATAAAATAATTTATGCACAATGTGCATAAATGTGCAAAAGAGAAGGAATGGGTAAAATGAAACAAACAAAGAAGATAATTTATCCTGAAATAGATAATGTGGTTATCCTTGTTACAGGTGGAACAGGCTCTTTTGGCGAGGCCGTTGTTGAGAAATTATTGGCCTTTCCAAGAAGGATTATTTCTTAAGAAAATTTATGGAGGTGCTATGAAAATCTTAGTTACTGGTGGAATAGGTGCGGTGGGAAAGCCATTGGTGAAGGAGCTTCGAAGGAGAGGGTGCGAAGTTTGGGCTTGCGATCTTATTCATGATCACGATGAGCAATACATTCGATGCGATATAAGCAAATTCCGCCAATTGGAAAAAGTATTTGAAAGCCACGAATTTGACTATGTCTATAACTTAGCAGCTGAATTTGGTCGTTGGAATGGAGAGGATTATTATGAGAATCTGTGGATGACCAATGTTGTGGGAACAAAGAATATTATTCGCTTTCAGGAGAGAAAGAAGTTTCGGTTGATTCACTTTTCAAGTTCCGAGGTCTATGGAGATTATGATGGTGTAATGAAAGAAGATGTAATGGATAAGGTAGAGATTAAGCAACTTAATGATTATGCTATGACCAAGTGGGTTAACGAGATGCAGATTTTAAATTCGGCTGCCTTCTATCAGACAGAAACAGTTAGAGTGCGACTTTTTAACACCTACGGTCCTGGAGAATATTATAGTCCTTACCGAAGTGCCATCTGTCTTTTTATATACCGTGCATTAAACAACATTCCTTACACTGTCTATCTTGGTCATCATAGAACTTCAAGCTATATAGATGATACAGTGAGTACCTTGGCCAATATTGTGGATAACTTTAAACCAGGTGAGGTATATAACATTGGTGGTTTGGAATATCACGATATGAAGACTTCTTCTGATATTATTTTAAAATATCTGGGCAAAGATGACTCGCTGGTAAAATGCGTAGAAGCCGAGCCTTTTACTACTAAAGATAAAAAACTGGATTGCTCAAAGGCTATTCAAGATTTGGGGCATAATCCTGTAGTAACATTAGAGGAAGGAATTCCCAAAACTATTGAATGGATGAGGTCAGCTTATAATCTTTGAAGAAATAGCAGGTTTTAAATGAAGGTCTTTTTAATTGCTGGTGCCCGGCCAAACTTTATGAAGATTGCTCCTATTTGGAAGGAGATAAAGAAACACCCTGCCGAATTTGAAGCCTTGATTGTTCACACAGGGCAGCACTATGACTATGAGATGAGCAAGAGCTTTTTTGAACAGCTTGTTTTGCCTGAGCCAGATTTCTATTTGGGGGTTGGTTCAGCAAGTCAGGCATACCAGACAGCTAAAATAATGGTTGAGTTTGAGAAGATGGCAATAGAGGATAGGCCTGACTTAATTGTAGTGGTGGGAGATGTCAACTCTACCCTGGCCTGCTCTTTGGTTGCTGCTAAGCTACAGATTAAGCTGGCCCATATTGAAGCAGGACTTAGAAGTTTTGATCGGAGTATGCCTGAGGAGATTAACCGAATAGTCACAGATGTCCTTTCAGATTATCTCTTTACTACTTGCCAGGATGCCAACAATAATTTAGAAAAGGAAGGGATTGGAAAAGAAAAGACATTCTTTGTTGGGAATGTGATGATTGATTCCCTGTTTAGTAACATGGAAGGGGTAAACAACTCTCTTATTTTAAAAAGACTTGGCTTAGAGGAAAAAATTTACGCCTTGCTTACTCTTCATAGGCCAAGTAATGTTGATCAAAAAGAAACCTTTCTTCGAATACTCGAAGCCATAGAAGAGATCCAAAAAGAGATCAAGATTGTTTTTTCGGTCCATCCCAGAACAAGGATACGAATTAAAGAATTAGGATTAGATGAGAAAATAGATTCTCTTTCCAACATGATAGTAGTTGAGCCGCTAAGCTATTTAGATTTTTTAAGGTTGACTAAAGGGTCTAAATTTACAATGACCGATTCTGGTGGTTTGCAAGAAGAGACAACCGTGCTTGGTATTCCTTGTGTGACTATTAGAGAAAATACCGAGAGACCAATAACCATCTCGGAGGGGACAAATGTATTAGTGGGAACTGATACTGAGAAGATAGTACGAGAATGTCTTGTAGTTATAAATGGGGGCGGCAAGAGAGGCAGAATCCCTAAACTTTGGGATGGAAAGGCAGCTAAGAGGATTGTTGAGAAATTGTTAGAAGTTGACAGTCTTGCAGGCTGTTGAGATTGCAACCTCTCAATTTCTTGCTGGCAAAAGATTTGATGTTCCTGTAGATTATCGAACTACAAATGTCTCTGATAAAGTTCTTAGATTAATAGTTGGTTGGGCGGGAATAATTAAGAAGAAGAAGGAGATATCTGCTAATGCGGTTTTTTAACACGGCCGGGCCGGTCAGGTGCGAGAAACATTATTGCCTGCCCCCGTTAACTCGCTTTGACTTAGATGAGATACTCTCGCTTATTGATCAGGAGAAATACTTTGTGCTGCATGCTCCGCGGCAGACAGGCAAGACAACCTGTCTTCTGGCCCTGATGGATTATCTGAACAGGGAAGGGAAATACTATTGTCTGTACTTCAATGTAGAGATGGCCCAGTCTGCCAGAGAAGATGTCAGTCGGGGAATAAAGACGATCTTGGGCGAAATAGGCTCGCAAGCGCGTAATTTTCTGCAAGACCCATCTATCGATGATACCTGGCCTGATGCGCTAAATAAATATGGCGGAGATGGGGCGCTAAGAGAGATTCTTGCGCGCTGGGCTCAAGATAGCCCTAAGCCGCTAGTCCTCCTGATAGACGAAATTGATGCCCTGGTGGGAGATACCCTCATCTCGGTCTTACGGCAATTGCGGACCGGGTATCCCAATCGTCCGTCCTTTTTCCCTCAGAGCATTGTCTTGTGTGGGGTACGGGATGTGCGGGACTACCGTATTCACTCAGATAGTGAAAAAGCCATTATCACCGGCGGCAGCGCCTTCAACATCAAGGCTAAATCCCTGCGACTGGGGAATTTTACCCGGGCAGAGGTTGAGACCCTGTACAAACAGCACACAGAGGAGACCGGGCAATCCTTTGAGCCTAAAGTAATGGATTTGGTCTGGGATCTAACCAGTGGCCAACCCTGGCTGGTCAATGCCATTGGCTATGAGACCTGTTTTGAGATGAAAAATGGTCGAGACCGGTCACAGCCGATTATGACCGAAATGGTCATAGAGGCCAAAGAAAATCTTATCTTAAGAAGGGAAACACATCTTGACCAACTTGCAGACAAGCTCAAAGAAGAGCGGGTCAGAAAGGTCATCGAGCCGGTGTTGGCCGGGGAAGGCAGCCCAGACTTAATTTCCACGGATGATATTCAGTATGTGCGGGATATGGGCCTCATCCGGACAGAGGGAGAGTTAAGAATTGCAAACCTGATCTACCAGGAAATTATTCCCAGAGAGTTAACTTACAGTACCCAATTGACCATCAGTCAGGAGCCATCCTGGTATATCCAGTCTTTCGACGGACATCTCGATATAGACAGGCTAATGGCCTCCTTCCAGCAGTTCTTCCGCCAGCACTCAGAGCACTGGATAGAGCGGTTTGACTACAAGGAGGCTGGACCACAGCTCTTGCTCCAGGCCTTTCTCCAGAGGATTGTCAACAGCGGTGGCCGGGTCGAGCGAGAATACGGCCTGGGCAGGATGCGCACCGACCTGTTGGTTGTTTGGCCATATCCTGGTGGCGTGCAACAGGTGGTGATTGAGCTAAAGCTGACCAACGGCTCCTTGAGCAGTGTCATTGAAAAAGGTCTTCGGCAAACCGCAGAATATGCCGACCGCTGTGGGGCAGATGAAGCTCACCTGGTGATTTTTAATCGAGACAAGAATAAGACCTGGGAAGAGAAAATCTTTAGCCGACAAGAGACATGTCAGGGAAAGCAAATAAAGATATGGGGAATGTGAAATAGCCTGTGTCAAAGAAAAAGGGACAGCCCTAAAGCAAATGGTCACATTGAAAGATGCCAGAGAAGTCAGTAGTGAAATAGTAAGGACATTACAGCCTGTTTCTGTCATTGTCTTTGGCTCAGTGGCGAAAGAAGGGATAGGAGAAGATCTTGATCTACTGATCATTAGTGAAGATAGCAAAGGAGATGCGAGAGGGCTTAACAATCTTCTTTCTAAGCATCTAAGAGGCTTCTATAAAAGGTTTGCCATTGATCCATTTATTGTGCCGGTTTCCAAACTGCGGGAATATTTTTTTAGGGGCAGCCCGTTCTTAAGACTTATTCAAAATGAAGGGAGGTCTTTATATATGAAGGATTCGGTTAAGGAATGGTTAAAACAGGTTGATGAAGATCTTGGGATGGCAGAATATCTTCTTGGAGGTGGCTATTTCAGGGGAGCTTGTTATCACAGCCAGCAGGCAATTAAAAAGTCTTTGAAGGCAGGGCTTCTTCAAAAAGGATGGGAGCTTGAGAGGATTTACAGTATAGAAAGACTAAAGACAATTGCAGAGGATGAGTATAATTTGGCATTAGGAATTGATGAGGATGATATTATCTTTATAGACAGTATCTATCGAGGGAGATATCCGGCAGAAGAAGGCCTTCTTCCCTTGGGCGAACCCCACCAAAAAGAAGATGCGGTGCGGGCAGTAAGCATAGCCAGCAAGGTTGTTAAAGAGATAAGCGGGTATGTATCGAACTATTCAACTGAAGATTTACGAATTCAAACATCTTTTACTAAAGACAGTTCGGGAATGCTTCCCTAAAGCAAAGGTTGAAATTAAAGAAAGGCGAGACATAATTTTTGAGGCAAGAATAGGATAATTAAGAAAAATCTGTGAGAAGAGGTAGTAATAAAAAAAGGGTGAAAAATGTGGTCATATTTCAAACTCAAGAAAGAACCTAATCTTTCAATCAATCCCCTTGTCCGAGAGGAAGAACTAACTTTCTTTATAGATAGAGAGAAAGAGATTGACGAGCTTAACCTCTACCTTTCTGGTGATATTGCTCAGAATGTCCTGATTTCAGGGAGAGTAGGGGTTGAAGGACTTAAGAGGTCTGCTTTAAATAAAAAACTTGCTGATCTGGAAGAAAAAAAGGTACTCGGTAAAGGAAGTGAAGGCAAAAGAACGGTCTATAGAACCACTTCTAAGAGGTTTTGGCTTAAGAAGATGTATGAGGCAACCCGACTTTAAAAGAAAGACGTAACTGACACAGGTGTTCCAAAAATGGCAGAAAAATCACACCTGCGTCAGTGGGATATAGGAGTGTCATTAAATAAGCAGGATGAAAATAAAACCAGCAATTAGCGTTGTTATCCCCAATTATAACTATGCCCATTTTTTAGGTGAATGTATGCAGAGTGTTATTGATCAGACATTCACCGATTGGGAGATGATTGTCGTTGATGATGGCTCAACAGATAATTCAAGAGAAGTAGTAGAAGATTTTATTGAGAGGTATCCTGATAAGAGGATAAGGTATATTTACAAAGAGGATGGTCCAAGTGGGACTTCGGCGGCTGTCAATTTAGGAATTAAAAACATGAAGGGAAAATACTTTGCCTGGTTGAGTTCTGATGATGCCTATATGCCGGAAAAATTAGATGTTCAGTTTAAATATATGGAAAAAAATCCAGAAGTTGCTCTGACGCATACTCATTTTTTTGTAATTAATGGAGAGGGTTCAATTACTGGAAAAGGTGGGACTACATACTCAAACTACGATCAAATTGTATTTGATTTATTATTAGGAGGATGCAAAATTAATGGAAATACGGTATTAATAAGAAGGGAAATATTTGAGGGATTAGGTCTCTTTAGAGAAAATGATGAAGAATATGATAATGAATATCCTGAAATCTGGAGGGCCACAGAATATGAGAAGTGGGTTGAGATAGCTATGAATTATAGAATAGAAGTTATTCCCCAATGTTTGCATAAATATAGAGAGCATAAAAAAAATATTGCTTCTTATAGTAAAAATTACCAGATGGCAAATATTGTAGCTAAGAGAATTATTGAGAAATCTCAAATAGAAGAGATTTTTCCAGCCCTGAAAAAATCCCCTCAAAATCAAACTCTTTATTTAACTTCTTTTTTGGAGCTAAGTTTTCTTTGTCATCTAAAGGGGTGGTTTGATACAGCAGCCAAATACCTTATGAAAACAGGAAAGATAAAGAGGGAATTTTTGGAAGAAGTTTACAGGAGCATTCCTCAAGGAATAGAGAATCTGTCCTTCACAGAACTTGTAAAAACTGTATTGATGAAAGCAGAGAAATTTTTTGATATAAGTCCAAATATTATAGATGAATTTTCTAAGTTCGGAATTCAAGAAGGAGTCTCATTTCTTCAAAAAGGGGATTATGCCAAGGGGAAGAAAGTCTTAGAGGAGTGGAGTGAGATTGAGCCTGAAAACATTGAGATAAATTATTCTCTTGGTTCGTGTTATCAAAAGGGAAAAGAATGGACTAAAGCAATAGAGAAATTCAAACAAGTTTTGTCCCTCAAGACGGATAAAAAAGATATCTATTTTGCTGGAGCCCATTTTCATCTTGGCGAGATTTGTCAGGCCCAAGGTAATTTGGATAAGGCAAAAATTGAGTTTGAGAAGTGCTTAGAGTGCAATCCTGGCCATAGAAAGGCCAAGGAAATTTTGGAGACCTTTGGATAAAGGTGGGGAATGGCAGTATGAAAATATTATTAATCAGTCCTCCTTATAGACGATTTATGGGAATCTTAGAAGATTCTTTCCCCCTGGGATTGGGATACATAGGTACAATATTAGATCAAGCGGGTCATTTTGTGTGTATTTATAACGCCGATTTTGATAAAAACATTGAGCCTTTCTCTTATTCTTATGAATATTCATTTTCTCATCAGCATGATGTTATTAAAGCTTTGAATAATGATAATCATTATGTCTGGAAAGAAATCAAAGAGAAAATAGAATCTTTTTCTCCGGATATACTTGGAATCTCAACAATGACCAATAAGTATGCTGTAAGTTTAAAAATAGTCAAGATTGCTAAAAAGATAAGTGAAAAAATAAAGGTTGTTGTTGGCGGCCATCATCCAACTCTCTTTTCTGATCAATTTTTGGGTGATAAAGGTATAGATTTTGTTGTAAGGGGTGAGGGGGAAGAGACTTTTTTTGAACTGGCTAAAGAAATAGAAAAGGGAGAAAACCAGTTTTCGCAAATTGATGGCCTTTCTTTTCGGCAAGATGGTCAAATAATTCACAATAAA